>CAYUSE010000007.1:0-25121 GCA_964447095.1 uncultured Lachnospiraceae bacterium
ATAGCTTTTACAATAGTGTTTTACTGCTTTCGTATAGTTGTGTACTCTACGAAAAATTTGTAGCAAAAAAATTGTTTAAAAAAATTAGATTTATGATTACCAAATATCTCTTATTTTATGTAAATATGTTTTGTTATATATACAAATTCGGCAAATTGAATAACGAGGAACAAACAACAGGAGGGAAAAATGTCTCAACAAATTGTAGAAATCAATTGTCCTGGATGTGGCGCAAGAGTTTCAACAGGACAAAAGGAGTGCGAGTGGTGTCACAATCCTATTATTGTATCAACTTTTAACAGTGTATATTCTATGCCTATGCCTCAAGTAAATAAATATGCTGGTGCATATAAGAAGGCTTTGTCTGAAAATCCTGATAACACAGAGCTTAACAATTCCATTGCTATGTGTTACTTAAAATTGAAATTGTATGATAAAGCGTTACCGGCATTTGAAAAGGCAATGGAAGATAATTTTGATAATTCTGAAACATTTTTTTATGCAGCTATTTGTTTATTAGCGGGCAAAAAACCTTTTGCGCAACAAAAACCGACGATAAACAAAATAGAAGAATACATAAATGCTGCTTTAATGATAGAACCAAAAGGGATTTACTATTATCTTTTGGCATATATCAAAAAGGATTACTATGAGCGTAAATTCTTAAAAACAACCCCATCTACAACTGAAACATTAGCTTTAGCAATGGATACCGGTGTGTCTGAGTATGACATACAACAACTTTTTGCAATACTGGGTACTGATAACCCTTTAAATATAATATAAAAGGAGATTTTAACTATGGCAGGTTTATTAAACACAGCGATCGGAAAAGGAGCTGAAGAGGCAGCTCGTCGTCAAGCACTTATACAGCTAAAAAAAGGTAAGACAAACGAGCAAAAAGACTGCATTGATTTTTTCACAACAGTTAAAAAGGGTGGCTGCGGTTGCCTTGGTCGTGGAAACAGTACAATGACAATGGAAACATATATAGGAAAAGTCCAAGAAAGATGTCGTACACTTAATCTTAGGGCAAGAGCAATAAATCAACTGGGTATTGATGAAGGCGATTCAACTTCTTTGATTGACCCGATTTGTTTATATAACTTTAATTTGGATATAAAAAATGATGATTCATTATGGATAAAACTTGAAAACAATCAGGTGGTTTCATCAAAATATACAGTGACATGGCTATTCTTTAGCGAAACACAAGTGTACATATATTCCTATACATTTGATATGACAAGTGATGATGTTCAAGAGTATTGCAGAGAATATTTTTATCAGGATATTACCTGTTTTGAAATAGAAAATGACATTGTTGAAAAAATCGATATTAGTGTTACCCAAGGCTGTTTAGGCAATGGTGAATCGGTAGCTAAAAACAACTATACTAGAGAATGGTTCCGTATTACTGTTCCAGGTTCGGCTTGTTCCATTGCTATGAGAAATGCCGGAACGCAAATGCAAAGCATTCAAGCAGCAAAAGCTCTCTTGAGAGAGAAAAAGTTTTTAAAATAAATAAATGCATGAGGTAGCATTCTGATGCTACCTCTTTGAGGTTATATATGGATAATTTTGAATATGAAGTAACAGCATGTGAAGCGCATACTGATTCAACAATATTCTTACCGAAAAATCCACTAAATCGCCCATCTGTACATTATAGAAAACCAATAATAGCTTTTATAGGGTTGCTATTTCTTGTTTCTATATCATATTGTTCAATGCTATTTGTGAGCAATGAAATGAGTCCGCAACATAATAGGCTTCTATTATGTACTATTGTAAGTGCTATTGTAGGTGGAGTATATTGTTGCATCATTTTAAAAAAGACAATTATATGGTTTGTGCATTTTTATCAACATTATGCTTCTGATAAAACGAGATTGAAATGCGTATATGAACCAAGTTGCTCTGAATATATGATATTAGCAATAAATAAATATGGTGTATTTAGAGGATTGTTTAAAGGGATAAAACGATTGCTTAGGTGTCATCCCCCCGGGGGAATAGATTATCCATAAAATATGCGAAGAGGGAAAGTTTTATGAACAATTATGATATATCGATAGAAAAGCTTGCATCCGGCGAGTATGTAGGATTATGTTCAGTTGAAATAACAAGTATTCCTCATTTGTCAATTATTGATGAAATGAGAGATCCTATGGAAATAATACAACAATATAAAGTTGATTTTGCAGATATGTTGAGTGAAATATATCAGTTATATAAAAGCGCAAGCATTTCCTGTGGATATAACAAAGATGTTTCGATAGAACTTCTTTGGAAAACAACCAAAGTTAGTAATCAACCGTACAATGCTGGTATAAGGTTATTTATTATTGCCCGAGCGATAGATAATAATGAAAATTCCATTACTGATATACTTGAAAACATTATGAATATTTGTGCTTCATCGTTGGAACTTAACAAGTACGAATATTCTAATGTAGCATATCGTGAAATCAGTGAAATGATTAGTGGTATAGACGACTCAAGAATTAAAGCAATCATCAAGGAAGAGAAAATAGAAAACCTACAAAATCAGATTCTTCCATATTGCTATACATTTGACAAACTTCCGTTGTCAAATAATGATTTCAGTAGGATTGTAAATTCTATTACAGAATATCCTGATACGGCATTATCTTTTCAGTTGATACCAACAATATATGGTTCAGATGAAATGTCAGAAATTGATAGAATAACTCAGGCATTAGATACATTGAGTAAAGGTGTCATGGATCAGGGTATTGGCAATGTAAGTTTTGCATTAGCTGAAAAACATGCAGCAATATATAAATATTATTCAGACCACAAGACATTGCCATTGTTTGCATTTAACATACTTGTATATGGTAACGAAAAATCAATATCAAATGTTTCAAGCCGTCTGTTTGGACAGATATCCTCGGGTATAGAGGAGAATGCGAGTCTTCAATTTGTTGATTTACAAGCAGCAGAAGTTAATAAAAATGGCAATTTTTATCCGATTACTTGGGCTGTAAATGAACTTATTCTTAATAAAAACAGAAATCCGGGAATTTGGAATTCAGAAAGTTTTTCAAATGCTTTATATAGATTACCGTATATCATTACTTCTGAAGAGGCTTCTGAATTTTTCAGACTGCCGATAGGTAGTGATAAAGTATCTGCCGGATTGAATGTAAATGAAGCCGGTAAAGATAAAAAAACATATAATGCGGACATAATCAACGGCGGAGATATTACTGTTGGTAGATTACGATCATCTTCCAAAGGAGATACGATTGGCTTTTCTCTTAAGGATTTGGCAAAGCATATGTTGGTTGTAGGAACTCCAGGTTCTGGTAAGACAACCTTTTCCGTAAGTCTTTTAGACCGCTTATGGAAAGAACATAATATACCATTTTTAGTTATAGAACCGGCGAAAAATGAATATAGAGCCTTGGTGCAAAGCATACAGGATTTACAGGTATTTACTCCAGGGAAAAACTTTATTTCCCCTTTTGTATTCAATCCGTTTGTACCGCCGAAAAATGTAAAACTTGAAACGTATAAGTCTACATTAAAAACTGCATTTGCTGCTGCTGTTTCAATGTCAACACCGCTTGATAAAATCTTTGAGGAATCAATAAATAACTGTTACTCAGACTTTAGGTGGCTTGACACATATACGGTGGATGATAAAGGAAAGATATTTAACATAACAGATTTCGTTAAATGTTTTCAAAATACATTTGATGAAATAGGTTACACAGGCGACGCTAAAAATATCGGACGTGCAGGTGTTGTAAGATTAAATAGTTTAGTAAATCTCTTTGATAATTATTTCTCTATTCCAATAGAGGATATATTGAAAAAACCAACAATTATTGAACTTGCAGCTATAGAAAATAGCGATCAAAAAGCACTCATAATATCGTTGCTGCTTTTATCGATTCTTGCGTATGTGAATGCAAATTATATTGGCGAGGGAGGACTGAAGAACGTTATTCTGCTTGAAGAAGCACACGTCTTGCTCGATGCTGATACAAATGCCGGTCAAGGTGATGCTAATCCAAGTGCTATTGCGCAAGGGCTTGTAAAAAGAATGTTGGCTGAAATTCGTTCATATGGTGTTGGAATTGTCATTGCAGACCAATCACCAAGAAAAGTTTCAACTGATGTAGTTGCTTTGACAGATATGAAAGTGGTATTTAGATTAGTTGAAAACGAGGACAAGCAGATCATTGGTGATAGTACGGGAATGACGGAGGCGCAAGTTCAGCGAATGGCTAAACTTAAACCTGGTGAAGCTTTCTTGTTTTTCAATAAGCTTGAAACACCTGAAGAGGTTATAACTCCTGATTACCGATTAGAAAATAATATAAGTATTACATTATCAGATGAGGGTATCAAGGAATTATCTACATATTGGAACACACGGCAAGAAATGCTGAGACCGTATCCGCAGTGTCAATTTGTCAGGTTCTGCAAAGAAACATGTGATTATTCAAGACGCATATTAGCTCGTGAAATCGCTAGAAGAATTTTTGTAAAGAACTTTAAGGCTGACAGTAAAGATTTTGCTATTGTAAAAAAGGTTTTTGGACAAATAAGCAAGCTGATTCAGTACGAGCTAAATGATGAAGAATTTACGCCTGAATTGCTATCATGCGTAAAAACTCACCTTTGGAGAAAAATCAAATATAATACAAAAATCAAAATTTCTGATACTTTAATTGAAAATTCATTAAGAAAGTAGAGTGTAAGATATGTTTGGATATGAAAATGGCAAAAGATTATTCACATTAGGATTTGGTCTAAATGTTTTAGTTGTTTTTTTATATTTATTAATGTATACATTGGAAGACTTAGGCATTTACTATCTTGACAATATGATTTTATGGCGTGCAGAGATTTTACCCTTTGCTGTTGCCGGATTAGGTCTCTTATTTATGTGGATAGAAAGACGTGAAATTATTGATTTTATAACAGGTGTTTGCGTGGGAATAGTAATATTTAATTTGATCCTTAGTTATATACCGATATATTTATATAATCTTGATTTATATGATTTCTATAACTCTAGAACTATAATGATTTTAATGGGAATATTATCATCATTGAATATTTTTGCATTAGCATTCAGGGCACGAACATTTAGTCCTTTTCTATCTTTGTTGTTGATGCTGGCCTTTGTGTTTCATAGTTTATTTAAAACAATATTATTACCGATTGTAGATTATGAGCGTATAGCTATTTATGTATGGTACATAGGTTCAGTTGTTTGTTCATTATTATGCTTTATTGAAATTCGCAATGAACAATAAAAGTATTTGTGTATAGGAGGACTGACAAATGGATGATGATATTGATACAAGTGTAGACACTTCTGATTCAGATGTTTCTGACACAAGTGATTATTCCGATGATTCGTCTTTTGATGATAGTGATAGCTATGATGATTCCGGCGAATATGACGATATAGACGAGGATGTTTCAGACGATGACTTTGATGATAGCGACAGCTATGATGATGTAGAAGATACGGAAGATATAGATGAAGACATTTCAGACGATGACTTTGATGATAGTGACAACTATGATGAATCAGATGACACAGACAACATTGACGAAGATATTTCTGATGATGACTTTGATGATAACGACAGCTATGATGATATAGAAGATACGGAAGATATAGATGAAGACATTTCGGACGATAACTATGATGATAGTGACAACTATGACGAATTAGATGACACGGAGGACATTGATGAAGATGTTTCTGATGATGATTTTGACGATAGCGATAGCTATAACTATAACGAGTCTGAAGACACAGGCGATATAGACGAGGATGTTTCTGATGATGGCTTTGATGATAGTGACGATTATGACGAATCAGATGACACGGACGACATTGACGAAGACGTGTCAGACAATGATTTTGATGGTAGCGATGACTATGACGATGTAGAGGATACAGAAGATATAGGCGAAGATATTTCTGATAATGACCTTGATGATAACGATAGCTATGATAAAGCGGATGGTATAGACGACATTAATGAAGATGTTTCTAACGATGATTCGGATGATATAGACGGTTATGATGAAACAGAAGATATTGACGATACAAGCGATAACATAGCTGACAGTAGCTATGACGAGGTAGAAGACACTGATAGTATGGATACGGATGAAGATATATCGGATAGTGACCAGGATAATGTCGATGATGAGTATTCCGATGAAACAGATGAATCAGCTGATAATTATTCTAATGATGATTCTAATACGAATGAAGACACAGAATCCGTTGATGATGCTACTGATACATTACCAGAAGATAACACCGGAACAGCAGATGATGTTGTTGAAGATGCTACTGGTAGTGAAACCTTAACTGATGACAGCACAGAAGTTGAGGATGCCACCAATGATTCATTTAACGAAGCCGATGAATCTGTGAACGAGCAATCAGATGAAGATTCTGATACAGGTGAAAATTCAGAATTAGGCGATGATGCTGTTGACCCGTCATCAGAAGATGCTACTGAAACAAGTGATGATGTCGTTGATAATGATAGCGGAATTTCGGATGACATTGGTGATGAGACTTTATCTGATAACACCACGGAAGCTGATGAATCTGAAGAATCAATTGCTGATACATTTGATTCGCCTACAGAAACAAATGACGCAGAGAAGTCAGATGAGATAAATGATAATACGAATGACATTTACACATCAGACCAATTAAAAACGGATGAATCAGATTTCAAATCAGCATATGACAATTTAAGTGATTATATGAATAATCATAACTATGGTCCTGATGACTTTGCTACATATTCTCAGGATCCGGAGTGGAGAGATTTGCAAAGCAAAGCGTTCCCTGATTACGAAATGCCACCGTTAGACGAGAAAGTTCAGCAGCAAAACGCATTTAATGATTTGGGAAAATATATGAGCGACCATAACTATGGTGCTGATGATTATGCCGAATATTCTCAAGACCCTGAATGGCAAAGATTACATAGAGAAGCATTCCCAGATAAATATGTGGAACAAAGTGACACAAACTTTGATATTGGCAAAAATGATTTAGTAGAAGGGCAAAATTATAATCCTTTAGAGGATACCAAGAGTGCTTATGACTTTGCGGAACAGCATTATGAACGTTCATCGGAACACTGGCAAGAGGTTGCCAATCGACAACTTGACAACTTGAACAAAGAAATGAACGAATTAAATAGTAGTGTACCTGCTTCCAAAGAAGCGATGGACAACAAATATCGTGAAATTTCCGATTATATTGCTTCTACTGGATTGACAAGAGAAGATGCCGTTACAAACTTGCACTATCAAGATTTGATTAAAGACTATGTTACTGCACAGAATAAATATAACGATTTGTCAAGCAGACAAAAGGATTGCTTGAACCAAATCAATGATATTTCTTCGTCAATCGCTCCAGAAATGAAAACAACTTATAAAGGAATGAATGCTTCGGATTTTAACGATAGTTATAATGACTATATTACAGAACCACAAGGACGAACCGTTCCCGGATTTGGAGGCGTATGTGGTATAGACGAAACATGTAGTATAGTAAATCAACAAACTGGTAGCAATTTGAGTGAAGCAGATGGTATTAAAGAATATGTATCTAAAGGATTATGTGAAACAAACGGCTCTTACGCAAGTAATGGTGGTACAAATGCTTTTGGTCGTTCAGAATTTTTGGATAGTAAAGGTTTAACTTTCCAAAGAATTGAAGGTGCATATGATAATGGAGTTGGTATTTCACTCGATGATGTCGCACAAAGATTTAATAATGGAGAAAGTGCTGGCTTGATGCTTAAAGCACAAGATTTATCCCAAGCGGATATATCAAGCAGAAAATATGATTTTAGCAAATCAATGGTGGAAAATAAGGGTAGATATTATGCTAATCACGCAACTACTATAGCTGGTTTTAGTTATGACAGTGCAGGCAAAGCCACAGGTGTATGGATAAATGACACTGGCGGTTGGGCAGGCAGTAATAGAGTATTTATCGATGCCAACAAATTTAATCAAATGCAAAACAATACAAGAGGTTTTGCTGTCGAATTTTCGAGAAAGAGGTGACATTAATGGATTTTTCAAAATTAAATTCTATAATTGAACAGTATAGGCCACTAACAGGAATGAGTTCATTACCATTCATTATAGAAATTAATAATACCCTTCAGATAAGGTGGTTTAATTACTATTTGGAGCAGAAAGATACTGACTTGACTATATTCATACAAAGTATTTTTACAGCAGATGAGTTAATGCAGGTAAAAGAGATTAAATGTAATCTTCAGTTGCATGTCATACTCGAAGATATAGATGAACCAAAACTCGGCGAAGGAAAGTATTTACTTTTGCTTAATGATATATTAAGCGATTACAACAAAGAAAAAATGAATGATTTGATTGCACAAGCAGAAATGAAACCTTTGCTAACAGCGTATAGAGCGGTTGCAAACCACAAATAGATAGGAGGATATTGATATGGCACTATTTAATAAAAATCCAAACGAAGCAGCCTACACAGGTGGAAAAAAACACTGGGCTGATGTTATAAAGAACAGCGGTCCTGGCGAATTGTTGATTTGGCGGCAGCCGGAAGAAGATTTTAATACAAATGCTACACTTGTTGTTATGCCGGGTGAAGAAGCAATATTCATAAAAGGTGGAACTGTCGAACAGACTTTTGAAAATGGTACATACAAGCTATCAACAGAAAACTATCCATTTATCAGCCGATTGAGAAATGCTTTTACCGGAGGAGTAAGCACATTTAATTGTGTTGTTTATTTTGTGCGCAAAGCTCACAGTGTAGAAATTAAATGGGGTACTGATTCGCCAATACAGGTAAGAGATAAAATACACGGTATAGTCACTAATGCTAAAGTTCGAGGTGCGTATAAAATTCAAATCGAAAATCCGGTAATATTTCTTGAAAAACTGATAGGGAACAATGTTCCCTACCAGTTTCAAGAGGAACTTCCAAAGTATTTTGCAAGTGAATTTCAAGGTAAGATAAAAACTGTTGTTTCAAAGTTTTTAAATGGTCTTGAACAGGAACTTATTGGACTTGATGCTTATATTGATGAACTCTCAGACGAGGTGACTCCGTTTGTCAGTGAAGCACTAAGCGAGTATGGATTAAAATGCGTGAAATTTTCCTTGGCAGCACTTGATATTGATATTTCAAAATATGACGCTATTGATGCTTTTCAGATTGAGTCAATAGGAAATGTCAAGTTGTCGCAAGGCGAAGCAGCTGCAAGAGTTAATTTAGCTCAAGGTGATAAGGCTGTTATGGGTGTATTGGGCGATGATTGGGGCAGACAACAAGCTGCCGATATTTTAAAAGCAACAGCAAGTAATCCCGGTGCGGGTGGTGTTGCTGCAGCAGGCGCTGGTATGGGCATGGGAATGGCGGCAGGAAACATTTTTGGTTCTATGGCACAGGAAATGTTTAAACCAATGAATAGCACTCCCCAACAGCCGCAACCATTTGCGGGGCAACCATCATTAGGCAGATTCACACAGCAATCTGCGATGAATGGGCAGAACAATCAAAATCAGCAAAATCAAGAGGATCCTATGGAAACTCTAAGCAAATTGAAAAAGTTACTGGATGCAGGTTTAATCGAGCCTGCCGAATATAATGCAAAAAAGACAGAAATATTAAACAGAATGTGAGGTTGGATTTATGAAAAAAGTGATTTTGAATATATTACTAGATTTAATTTTTGTTGTAATTTTTAATGCCGTATTTTTTATGGCGGGAGGAATCGACCATCCGGCATCTGTATGGTTGTCTTATGCATTTATACATTTTGCTTATTTGATGGTAATATTGACACCGGTTCTTGTAAGGAATAGCAGCAGTGCTTCTGTATTTGGCTTTGCATTGGGGTCTATTTCTTCTACATATTTTTTCATTGAATTAGTTACAGGCGTTATATTTATTGTAGCGAAGCCGGAAACAATGAAGATTCCATTTATTGTTCAAATAATTATATTTGGAATTTATGCTGTTATGCTTTTATCGCATATGATTGCTAATGAGAATACAGCAGACAGTATAGAAAGGCACGAAGTGGAATTGAGATTTGTCAAAGAAAGCTCTTCCAAGCTTAAGTTTTTAATGGATAATACAGATGATGCCAGTCTAAAAAAGTCTATTGAAAAAGCCTATGATGTGGTTCATGCAAGTCAAGTCAAATCCAATATTGCGGTAAGGAGCATTGAACTTGAGGCAATGAAGTTAATAGAAACTCTAACATATCAGGTTAGAAACGGTGCAGCAGAACAAGCGCAGTCAACGGTATCACAACTTGTTTTTACGGTAAATGAAAGAAATACACAATTGAAACTAATGAATTAAATGAAAGAAGGGATTTTTATGTCAGCAGCAACATCAGCAGCGTTACCAGTTGGAGGAAGTATAATCAGTGTTATTTTACCAATGTTACTTGGTTTGATAATACATTTTATTCCGTCGGGATTGGCATTTATTAAAAGAAATTCAAATTTTAGGCAGATTTTTATGCTTAATTTAATACCGTGGGTTATAAATTTCATTGTGAATATTCTAGTACTTGTATCATCCGGAATATGGTCAGAAATAGAATTTCTTGCCATTATTATTCTAGTGCTAGAAGTTATATGGGGCATTATCTGTATAATTATCTGGTTTATTGCTTTGATTAAAGCAATACGCGGATATTAAAACTACATTATACTAGATTCAACTTACAAGGAGAATTTTATAATGAACTGTAAAGTATGTGGAAGTAAGCTCTCAGATGAAACCCGGGTGTGTGAATTGTGCGGATCACCAGTTGAGATTGCATTGATAGAAACTGCGCAAGTCGAAATGCCAGAAAACATAAATAAAATGGACGATAATACAAAAACTCGTTGCGGGAATATTCTGTTTGCCAATATAAATTCAATAGCAAGTTCATCATATTCAGAACAATCTAAGTCCAATAGAATATCTGATAAGAGTGATAGGCAGGATTATAGCTACCAAATTAACTTTAAATTGACACAAGGAATCGTAGCAGTCTTTATAACAGTAGTAACAATCGGAATTATGATTACATGCATTCTATATAATAATGCCCAGAAAAATACGATAATGAATAATGATATAGTTACAGTTGGTGAAGCAGATGATACATCGGTTGATAAATATACGCCGGAGTCAGAGCAGAGTCGTGATTACATAGGAAATTTTTCTAATGCTTATGATACTGATTCTGATTTGAATGGATCTAAATCAACTCAACAAGCGGTCAAAACTGTCGATAATGCATTAAACCATACAGCGATTAAAGATGTAGAGCCTAAAGTTACAGCAATTCGAGAGGAGTATAATAGAACACAAAGCAACATCTCGACATTGACAATGTCAAATATAGGTAAATATAAGTTTTATCGGAATGCTAAGGGTTATGTTGAACGTGTAGATTTTCTGTTTGATAACGAGTATAGTGCTTGTTATTATTATAAAGACAATCAATTGTATTTTGCATTCGTATTTGACTCCAACCGAGAAAATAGATTTTACTTTTTTAACGACACCTTATTTCGGTGGATTGATGAGAATAAGGAGATTCACGACAATGACTTTTCTAATTCCAATTATCAAAGTTGGTGGGATGAAATCGTAAACGAAGCAAAAATGCTGACGGAATATTTGTAATAAGCAATTATGTTGTATTGCATGAAAGATTTTTTAATTAGATAAAACTATATAGAGTACAAGGAGAATTTTATAATGAACTGTAAAGTGTGCGGAAGTAAGCTCTCAGATGGAGCACGAGTATGTGAATTGTGTGGTTCGCCAATCGAAACTGCATCAACAGAAACTGCACCAGTCGAAACTTCAGAAAATATAAATAATATGGAAGACGATACACAAACTTTTAGCGGAAATGACCCGTTTGCTAATGTAAATCCAATAGAAAGTTCATCATATCCAGAACATTCTAAATCAACCGTAATATCAGATAAGCGTGATAGACTGGATAATAGCTATCAAATCAACTTTAAATTGACACATGGCATCGTAGCAGCCATTATAGCAGTAGTAATAGCGGGTATTGTTACAACGTGCATTCTATATAATAATGCTCAAAAAAATAGCATTATTAACGAAGATACTCATGTCGTAACAGATAATACAACAAATAATATTTCGGGCACTACTCCACCCACACCGGAACCACAACCAACTGTCGATATGTCATATATTGATTCAATTATCAGCGCAAATGCACATAATGCTTTAACTTCGGTATCTGTTATAGATTTAAAACATGGGATAAGTTATAGTACCACTAATGCCAACACGCCTATGTCTGCCTCTGCTTTAACAACCGTTCCGATTATATATGTTGCAGATATTATTGCATCAGATGCCAATAAAGAATTAAGAGATATACAAATACCGTTCAAATATACAACATCTGGACGTGGTTGTATGACGCAATCACAGAATGGACAAATATTTGATTTAGAATTACTGATTAACAACTTACTTTCTTACAGTGACAACAATATATCAAATACATTGATGGATTATTTTGGAATGCAAGAGATTGGTCGGATTTGTAAAGAAAATGGCTATAGTTCTGTTGCTTTTCAGCGGCATATTGGAGAACAAGTAGCTGATAGAGACAATTATATTAGTGCAGCCGATGCAGCAGAGATGTTAGCAGAATTATATAATCGCGGTAAATTAATAAATGCAGCCTATTTGAGAAATCGATTTATCATTGCAGACAGTATACGATATGACGGGTTAGGGAAATATTTGCCAAGCAACATAACTTTTTTAAGTCATAATGCCTTTACTAACTCAACATACAACGAGGTTTGTATCATTCCTGATATAAAAAATCCATACATATTAGCATTCTTATCCAATAATGGTGATTATGAAGCATCAAAAATAACAGCTGCAAAAATATCTGAATATGTGTTTGGAGAGTTTTATAAATAACTGTTTTAACTAAAGGATTCATAGTATTTAAAAATGAGAAGAACGAAAGGCTATTAAGTGTATGAAAAATAATATAATAAAATTTATATTTGTTATTGCGGTAATTACTTCTTTATCCGTTTTATTTAGATGCGGGTTGCATCATGACGAAAAAACAGATTTTTCACTGGATCAACAATTATCAATAGAAACAGAAAATCCTGTTGATTATAACGATAAAGTATATGATACATTAGGTGATTTAAAACCTCTAAAATTGTTAATGGAAGAAAATTTACAGCAACAAGAAGGGGACTGGGCTGTTTATATTGAGAATTTGACTACAGGCGACAAGTTTGATATTAACAATCATAAAATGGTATCAGCCAGCGTAATTAAGCTCTTTATAATGGGTGAAATTTATAAAGAAATAGAAGCAAATAATATTGCTTGGGGTGATGTAAATACATATTTGGAATCCATGATTACAGTAAGTGACAATGAAGCATCAAATATTTTAGTTTCAAAATTAGGCAACGGTTATTACACAGATATGTACGAGCAATCGTTCAAAGACGGCTTAGTTAAAGTAAATGATTTTGCTGCATTAATAGGGTGTACCGATACAGAACAGCAGCGTGATATGATGAATTCAAGAATAAAACCAATTGTTGAACAAAACTACACTTCTGTTGTTGATTGCGGTACATTTCTTTCAATGCTGTATCATCAACAACTTGTTTCGGAAAGTTTCGACGTAGAGATGTTAGCGCGTTTAAAGCGTCAAACACGTTGCAGTAAAATTCCTGCAGGTCTTCCCGATGGCACTCTTTGTGCAAATAAAACAGGTGAATTAAGTGATGTTGAAAATGATGTTGCTATAGTTTTTTCACCAAAGTGTGATTATATAATTTGCGTTATGGCAAATAATCTGCCTAATACATCTATAGCAAGAGAAAACATTACATCATTATCAAAAACAGTTTATCAGTTTTTTAATGCTACAACAAACTAAATTAGATATATTTTGAAAGGAATAAAGGTATGAATTGCGCGGTATGTGGGAACAAAATACAACCAGGAGCAAACAAGTGTGAACTTTGTGGATCAACAATTGATGTTGATGAACCCATAACAAACACTGATTCAGTTAGTATGCATGATGCCAAAGATAATGTAGGCAAACGTATTATATTTGAACAGAAATATGGGCTTCCGCCACATGTCAATCAAATAAGCGGTTTAAATAACGAATGGAAAATTGCAATAATGCAAATGAGTACTCCCGATATTCTTTTAATGTATGATAATGTTGAAGAGTATTGTGATGAATATAGATTTTTATGCTATGAAGAATTATGGAAACGATATATCTCAAACGATACAGCTTTTATGAAAGAAGACGTCAATACAGAAAATATTCAAACCTCAGATTATACCGATATAAAATATTCGGAGACAGAAAATAATTATAACAATTTATTTTGTGAAAATTGCGGTGCAGAGTTAATACCCAACTCGAATTTTTGTGATGAGTGTGGTTCTGCGATAAAACACATTGAAAGTAAGTGTAAAAATTGCGGATATGTTTTTGAACGCATCGGAAATTTTTGCCCTATTTGTGGTCATGAAAGGGAATAATTCATAGTTACAAATTCTTATGCAGTTTAAGATATAATTGGGAAAATACAATTTAATAGAAAAAATTATTAATCGAGCAGGCGGAGAATTTGAGCAAACTCAAAAAGTGACTGCCAAGTGCCGTGCAAGAATGAATGAGAATAAACGATATTCTCTGACATACTTGTGCGGCATTTCTTTTTGCCCGATTTTATATTTTGAAAGCCCCTTTCCCCGCTTGTTCGGAGAAAGGGCTTTTATGTTACATAAATGGCAATGTTACATAGCTGAATACCCATGAACTCAATTTTTGAAATCAAACAAAATTCAAAGAATTGAGGTAAATAAAAAATGGGATTTAATTATGCATCAGAGAAGAAAAAGTTTGATGCACAGTGGAAGCGCAATTCTGAATGGTATCGTTCAGAGGGTATGAGCGAAGAAGCGATACAAAAGATAAAAGATTTTGACTGGGCTGTATTTTGCAGCGAGAGAGTTTATAGAAATCACACACAGGCTATGCCGGATGAAATAAACAGCGCAATAGCTGATTCGTCAAAAAGCAGCCTCTTTGCTAAATATCATAATTTGTCGGTGTCATTCTCTATTGAGGATTTTAGCGGGAAATATACATGGATTGAAAATATTGACAATCCTCAGTTAGCAACTAAAATAAAGGCTTTATCTAAAGATTACATAGAAATTCTGACAATGCTGGTTGAGGGATATTCACAAACAGAAATTGCTGAACAAAGACATCAGCATCGCTCAGCAATTTGCAATAAAATTGCACGGATTAAAAAATTATTGAAATAGGCGTGTACAAATTATCATTTTCAACGCCTACACAATGAGGGGATAATTTTCGGATAAGTAAAATTGCGAAAATACAAACCTCAAGTCTACAACTGAATATACATTCATCAGGTACGTTCCCGATTGACATAGCCATAGCAGATTGAGCGCCAAGACTGCTTATGCACGAGCGATAAATCATATCTGCAATGTTTCGAGTTGCTTCAAGACAGGCGAAGACAGCAATCGGGGTTAATGATACTTCTGTAATTCGCAGCCCGGTCATAATGAAGACGGGGAGGTTAGATCCCTATGGAGTGGTTTTGCAAGCCGCCACTTGATGATTTCCCTATCCGGGGGTGTCGAGGACAAATACGGATATTACATAAAAACAATATACAAACAGGAAGTGTTTTAGATGATAAAAGAAGATTGGATATATCACCGAGGCGATATATACTTGGCAACGCTTTTACCGCATTTTGGATTTGTGCAAAGCGGAACAAGACCTGTAATTGTGTTGCAAAATAACTGCGGCAACTTTTTTGCTCCGACGCTTATTGTTGCTCCGCTTTCATCTAATGTGAATAAGAAAAGAGATTTGCCAATACATTACTATCTTGAGGGAACAGGAAGTTTATGCCCTTCCCTTGTTTTGCTTGAGCAAATTACAACGATTGATAAGCGACAAGTAAAAAAATATATGGGCAAAGTAGATAGCAGCGAAATGGACGAAATCAGTGAATGTATAGAAAAAAGTCTTGGACTGTATATTCCGCCGGAAATTGAAGCTCCATAAAAACTTAGAAAACCGTAATCTACAACTTTGTAGGTTACGGTTTTACTATTTAAAGGAAAGGGAAAAGCAAATGGAAAAATTATATACCCGAAAAGAAGCAGCAACCATTCTCGGAATTAGTATTGCAACGCTTGATGCAGCACGAACCAATGGGACAATATCATTTGTTCAATATGTTCCGAATGGCTGTGTATATTTTACAAATGAAGCATTGCAAGAATATGTGGCAAAATGTACGCATCGTGCATTCCCCCTTGAGAAACGAAATACCTACCGTAAACAAAGATAACATTGATGAGCTTGTCAAGTCCCTGGTTTATTTTATTTGCTCTACATATAATTAAACCAGCATTTGAGCAAAAGCTAAAGTGTAATTAAAATTTACAGGAGGTAACTTTATATGAGAAAGAAAAAAACAAAACAATTCGGAACTGTAATAATGAACGGAAGCGAGTATTATAGAACGCGAATTAAAACCCCTGACGGTAAGCGCATTGCATTATACGCAAAGACAGTTGATGAGTTATGCGAAAAAATTGAGGAATTAAAGGAGCAGATTGATAATAATACATTTTGTAGTTCTACTCCCACAGTTAAGGAATACTGTGAAAAATGGTTGCTTATGCAGTCGGCGAATGTCAGACAAACTACGTTAACCGATTATACATCAAAAATCAAAAATTATATTATCAAACCTCTTGGCAATATGCACATTGCCGATGTAACTCTTGATGATATTCGTATGGCACTTATCCCTGCTTCAAAGAAATCAACATCAGTGTATAAATCAGTAAATATATTATTCAAATGTATCTTTACTGCGGCGAAAGAAAGCGGGGTTATTAAAAATAATCCAACGACAAAGCTCTCTGCAAAAGGCGGTGGTATTCCTCAATCAGATAAAATACCTCTGACAGATGAGCAAGTAGACAGGCTGCTTAACGCAATAAAAGACCTTCCGCCGTATGTGTTTGTTATGATTGGACTATATGCCGGACTTCGACGGGAAGAAATACTCGCTCTGCAATGGGACTCAGTATATTTGGATACGGATGCTCCGTATTTGACAGTTCGCAGAGCGTGGCACACAGAACATAACAGACCTGTCATTCTGACAGATTTAAAAACTTCTGCGGCATATAGAAATATTCCGCTCCCGGATTGTTTGGCAGAATGTCTACGAGAAGCAAAAGAAAATTCCACATCTGAATATGTTGTTGCAAATCGTGACGGCAATCCGTTATCATACACGCAATTCAAACGCTTGTGGACATATATTGTAACCCGAACTACGAAAGAACGCCATTATTATAAGTATGAAAACGGCAAACGCATAAAGCATACAGTAACACCTGTTCTTGGCGAAAAGGCTGCTCACAACGGAAAGGTTATATATAGCTTGGATTTTCAAGTAACACCTCATCAGCTTAGACATACTTATATTACTAATTTGATTTATGCGTCAGTTGATCCAAAGACAGTACAATATCTTGCAGGACACGAAAGCAGTAAGATTACAATGGATATATACGCAAAGGTGAAATATAATAAGCCTGATGAACTTGCCGGAGTGTTAGAGGGAGCATTTTCTATATGGAATGGCAACAATGATAGTCAAGCCACAATAGCGTAAAAGAAAAGGAGGGTTTGAAATGCCGAGAAAAAAAGAAATAATACCCGAATATAGCTCAGAAATATATAATGGAAAAGAATATTTTAGAACGAGAATAAAAGACGCAGACGGAAAACGAATTGCAATTTATGGTTCAACTCGTGAAGAACTGCACGAAAAGGTTAAAGAAGCGCAAAGAGAAATAGACGATATTATTTTTCGCAAGACAAATCCAACGGTGAAAGAATATTGCGAGAAGTGGTTAATTATGAAGTCAGCGACAGTAAAACCTCAAACCTTGAGAGGATACGAGCTTTCGTTACGAAAATATGTCATAGAACCTATTGGGGATATGTATATAGACGAAGTTACATTAGACGATTTAAAGCTGTTAATGGTTCCTGTGTCAAAAATGTCATCGGCTGTTTACAGTACGGTAAATATGTTAGTAAAGTGTATTTTCTATTCAGCCGAAGCCAATCAACTAATTGAGAATAATCCCTCTATTAAATTGTCGGCAAAAGGCGGTAAATCAAAAAATGAAAAGGATGCACTAAGCGACGAACAGGTAGACAAACTGCTTAATACAATAAAAGACCTTCCGCCGTATGTATTTGTTATGATAGGATTGTACGCAGGACTTCGCCGTGAAGAAATACTTGGTCTTCAATGGGATTGTGTGTTTCTTGATAAAACAACACCGTATATTTCTGTTCGCAGGGCTTGGCGCTCTGAAAAGAACCGACCTGTCATAAGTACGGAACTAAAAACTGATGCAGCTAAACGAGATGTGCCAATTCCCCAATGTTTAGTGGATTGTTTGCGTGAAGCGAAAGAAAAGTCGATTTCCGATTTTGTGATTGCTGATAGCAATGGCGAACCTCTTTCCTATTCACAGTTTCAACGTATTTGGAAATACATTGAAGTACGGACTGCAAAGGAACGGAAATACTACAAATATGTTAATGGACAAAAAATAGTATGTACCATTCATCCGGAGCTTGGCAGTCATCAGAAAAACAATCCGAAGATAGTGTATTCATTAGATTTTGATGTTACACCTCATCAACTTCGTCATACATACATTACAAATTTAATTTATTATGGAGTTGATCCGAAAACGGTTCAATATCTTGCAGGACACGAAAATAGCAAAATAACTATGGACATTTATGCAAAAGTGAAGTATAATAAACCTAAAGAGTTAATTGGTGTTGTTAATAAGGCACTTACGCAAGCCACAAAAAATGAATAATACAAATATAATACGAGGGTTTAAAACGGGGTTAAATTTTAAGGCAATCTTCTAAAAAGTCAGTGTTTTCAAGGGTTTTAGAGCTTTAAGTATAAACGAGTACGGTCTAAAAGCAGCTCGTCGTGCACCGCAGTTCTCAAAGAGATAATTGTATTTTACATTATACATCAAAAAATCCGCATACTTATGCGGATTTTTTTGTATATACGGATTGAATTTTATCGGTATTTGTGTTATGATTATATATAACATTTGATGGAGGATATAACTATGAGGTATGAATATACAGATGGACATAATAGTGATTTCATTGAATTATGCCATAAATTAGATAACTTTTTGAATGAACTCGTAGGAGGAGAAGAAAATCGAGCGGAATATATTCCATACAACAAGCTTGACGATATTCATGATGTGATTGTTGCTTACGATGATGATATTCCTGTCGGCTGTGCAAGCTTTAAGCGATATGATGATATGTGCGCTGAGGTAAAACGAGTTTTCATAAAAGAAGAATACAGAGGCCGGGGGATTTCCAATAAACTGATGAAGTTATTGGAAAATGAAGGCAGAAGTAAAGGATATACATATTTTATTTTGGAGTCAGGTGAGCCGTTAGTATCCGCAATGGCATTATACAGAAAAACAGGCTATGAGGTTATCCCGAATTACGGACAGTATAAGGATATGCCGGATTCAATTTGTATGAAAAAGAAACTATAACTAAATTAAAAGATGTAAGAAGATAAAATGACAGAAAAATCGTCATTTGGAGCAAAAACTATGAATTGTCCAACAATTGATAAAAATCGCTTGTCTTTTGTAAGGGCAAAGAAAGAGAATATCAATATAATGCTTGACATTATCCGAAGATGCGTATCGGAAATCAATGCTGCTGACTATACTCAAAATCAAGTGAAAGACTTATTGAATGGTTTTACCGCAGATTGGTTGGAATTTCTTGAAAAAGACGAGTGGTGTTTGGACAGTAACTTGATTGAAATTCCGTCATCAAAAAGCTCTCACGGGTTTTATTTTAAATGTGGGTATCGTTATCAAGAATATCCTCCTGTTTTCAAAAATGGGACAACAATTATGTATAAGCAGAATAAATAATATAATATACAAATAATTTAATTCAGAGATTGGTTGATTATTTATTTTCAAAAAGTTTTACATTATACATCAAAAAATCCGCATAACAATGCGGATTTTTTTATTTATGCGCTTTTATTACAAAGTTAAACTCGGAGCAGAATACACACGCGCGGCAAGCTCCTGATTTAGCAGATAAAGGCTCTTCGGGTCATCGCCGAACATTTCAAACTTCTTAACCATAGCGTCAGCGTTTGTTTCCTCCTCGCCCTGCTCTTTTACGAACCAATCAAGGAACTGCATTGTGCGGAAATCCTTTTTGCTGTAAGCAGCATCATAGATATTATGAATTAAATCCGTAACATATCTTTCATGCTCCGCACCTGCTTTTAGCGGGTCGATCAGCTTTTTAAATTCCTTATCCGGCTTTGCAATTGCATCAAGCGTAACCTTAACGCCATTGTTCTGCAAATATTTTACAAACAGCATAGCATGGTCTCTCTCCTCCTGCGCCTGAATATTATACCAATTTCCAAAACCGTCCAAATCATTATCTATATAGAAATTAGCCATATCAAGGTATAGATATGCGCTATACAATTCCTTGTTAATCTGGTCATTTAGCAAATCAATAACTTTTTTATCTAACATAATTAAAATATCTCCCTTCATAAACAAAGGCTACCGTGTCAAGCATTTCTTAACACGGTAACCCTGCATTTGTCTAAACTAATTATTTCTGGATTGATTTATCAGCTTTATACGCCTCATTCATTTCCTTGATAATATCAGCGCCGCCCTGTGACATCCATCTGTCATACTGTGCCTGCCAATCTTCCCATGAAATTTGACCTACGATATACTTCGTATTAGCCTCTGCAATGATTGCGTCAAGCTGCGGACCCTTTGTTGAGTATGTGTTTGAAACATACGGTTCTGCAGGGTTAGGAACAGCCCAAACTTCATTATCTTTGTAAACCTGATCAATCTTCTCTGCAACATCTGTTGAATAAGCAACTGTCAAATCTGTAGCAACGATGCCTGTTGAGAATTGGTTAAGGTCGTTATACTCATTCTTTATAGCTGAATCTTCTACCTTAACAACGTGACCGTTTTCTATGCTGTAGCTTCTGCCCTCTATACCGTAGTTCATAAGGTTAAGAGCCTCCTGCTCATTACACTTATCCATTACGCCAAGAACGAAATCAAGATCCTCTTCTGTCGGGATTGCGCTCTTCGGGAATACATAATATCCGTCATAACCCGTTGTCGGAAGAGTTCTCGGCTCGGTGTTTGCATCCTTTGTTACATATCCAAATACATCAACAACAGCCTCAGGAACTGATGCCTGCATATTCTGAGCAAGTCTTCTTGCTCTGTCTGCAACGTCGATGATGATACCTGCCTTGCTCTGAAGGAACTGCTCATTCCACTTTTCTGAGTCATAGGTTGCCATATCCTGATTGATCAGACCCTCAGCATAGCATTTTCTCAAGAAATCAAGAGCATCCTTGAAGCCTTCTGTAGCCTGCATAGGCTCAAGCTCGTCTGTCTCTTCATTAACACCCCACTGGTTGGGCGCACCCATCCATATAGCAAGGTTGTTAAGAGGACCGTCAATATAATTTGTGATAATCATACCGAAGGTATCATCCTGACCATTCTTATCAGGATCCTGCTCTTTGAATGCCTTCATAACATTATAAAGGTCATCAACAGTCTTTGGCATTTCAAGATTTAGATTGTCAAGCCAATCTTTTCTGATTGACACACCCGCGCGTCCGATTGTTCTTGCACGATACAAACCATAAACACGTCCGTCGATTGAGATGTTATGGTTAACATTCGGATTTGTCTTTGCCAAATTCGGGAACTTCTCAGCGTCTGTTAATTTGTCTGTAATATCCCAGAATGTACCTGCTCTTGAGTTCTGGATAACACTTGAGCTTCTTGAACCAACAAGCATAACCTGCGGATACTCGCCTGAACCCATAGCCGCCGTAACCTTCTCATCATATCCCGATGTCGGAATCCACTGAATGTTCAATTTTGAACCTACAAAATCCTCCAAAGCCTTTGTAACAGGGCTGTCGGGACTTGCTGACTCAGCATTAAATGCTTTTGTCATGATTGTAATTTCCGGATTTTCCGGATCGATTGACGCCGCCTTCTTACCGCAGCCTGCAAGTGAACCCGCAAGCATTACGGCAGCTAATGATATTGCGCCAACCTTTTTCCATGTGTTTGTCATGTATTTTTCCTCCTTAAAAATAATTTTTATTCTTATTTTATTGTTCGGGCAGAAATTTATACTGCCCGAACAATTGATAACTTAATTTTTAACCCTTTACTGCGCCAACCATAACGCCTGCTGCGAAGTGCTTTTGCAGGAACGGATATACAATAAGGATAGGAACAGTACCGATAACGATAACCGCCATTTTCAAAGTATCTGAAGGAGGCAGCTGTGTCGGGTCTGTCAAGGTTTCCTGTGTTTGCATTACTATATTTCTAAGTACGAGCTGGAACGGGAATTTGTTCTGGTCGTTTAGATAAAGCAAAGCTGAGAAATAGTCGTTCCAATGTCCAACCGCATAGAACAATCCAAAGGTTGCAAGACACGGAAGCGATAACGGAAGCGCTATCTTCAAGAAAATTACAATGTCGTTGCATCCGTCAATTGAAGCAGCTTCTTCAAGCTCTGCGGGAAGCTCCATAAAGAAGTTTCTCACGATAAGCATATTATATGCGCTGATAGCGCCCGGCAGGATAAGAGCCCAATATGTATCATACATACCAAGGCTTTTAACAACAAGGAAGCCGGGAATCATACCGCCGCTGAATACCATGGTAAAGAGTACCATATTAAGAAGCGGTTTCTTACCTATAAGATGCTTTCTTGATAAGCCGTAAGCCATTGTTGTTGTAAAGAACAGGTTGATAAATGTACCGACCACTGTTCTTAAAACCGAAATACCAAGTGAACGGAATACCTTACCGCCCATATCGTTCATATTAAAAATTCTTGCATAAGCGTCCAATGTAGGCTCATTCGGCCACAGGAACAACGGTCTTGACTGAATTTCAAATTCCGACGCAAATGACGCGGCTATAACGTAAATAAACGGTATAACCATGATAATAGCAATAGCTGTCAACAAGGCGTAAATAACTATATCTCCAATGAAGTCGCCTACACTTCGTCTTTTAATACTAATCATCTGATGTCACTCCCCCTTCTTAGAATAATCCGTCCTGACCGGCCTTCTTAGCAAGGCGGTTAGCCGTCTGAATACAAATAATACTGATTATAGATTTAAACAAACCAACAGCCGTTGAATATCCATAGTTACCTTCAACTCTACCGATTTGATAAACATAAGTATCGAATGTTTCCGAAGTAGATCTGTTCAGGTTGTTCTGCATAAGGATAATCTGCTCAAAGCCTGTATCAAGCACGCTGCCCATACGCAGAATAAACATTGTTACGATAGTACCCAGAATTGCAGGGAATGTAATATATATAAGCTGCTGGAAACGGTTAGCGCCGTCAACAATAGCAGCCTCATACTGCTCAACGTCAACTCCCGCAAGAGCTGCAAGGAATATGATAGTACCCCAGCCTGTTTCCTTCCAGATTGCCTGGAACAGCAATATCCAATAAATCGATATTGGACTTTCAAGGACATTTACGCCCTTACCTGTAACGGCTTTAATGATTTCATACAATCCTCCGCCGCTGTAGCCCTCCATTGAAGGAGTCTTTAAAAGCATGAAGGTGATAGATGCGATAACAACCATTGATACGAAGTGAGGTACGTAAACAAGTGTCTGCAACGCCTTCTTGTACCACTGCACCTTGATTTCATTCAGCAATAACGCTAAAATAATCGGCAGCGGGAAATAGAAAATCAGGTTCATAAACGAGATAATCAATGTGTTTCTCAATAACTGTAAGAAACTTGAATCTGTAAAGAATTGAATAAAGTTATCAAAACCTACCCAATTGTTTACAATATTTGCAAAAAACGGAATTCCTGCGTAGTAGTTTTCAAATGAAATTAAAACACCCCACATAGGAACAATCTTGAAAATTATGAAGTACAGGAAGCCCGGCAAGAGCATCAAATACATCCATTTGTCTTTTCTGATTTGTGTCCATTTTTTTTCTCTTGCTGCCGCTTTTTCTTCCGGAGAAAGGACAGCTTTTTGAACTTTGGCCATTTATAACCCTCCCTAAAATTAAAATGATAATATTTTAACTGCTGTCAATTCACTAAAAACCGCTGTTTTATTCTGCAAATTGCACAAACAATTAAAACTGATAACTATATTATAGTATATATTTATAAATTTTGCAAGAGATTTTTGTTAATTTATTGCATTTTTTTTGAAAAAATTTTTTTGTTTTGTATAAAATACACATTTGACGTAAAAAACACAGTATTATCTATTTTAAAAAAAACAGCCTAAAATCAACCAAATACACCAAAAATAACAAAACCCTTTTGGTTATTTTAACAATAAAAAAGAGCGGCACTTTCAGAACCGCTCTTTTGTTTGTTTATTATTACCAATGTCAAAACTTACAATTATTGCGCCAAAAATTCGTTTAATCTGATAACTTCAATGCCTGCAAGCATAACAATACCCGTTCCATGTGTATCATTCAAGTTCCATCCAAGTTCATACTTATAATAATCAGGGATGAAAGAAAATTCACTTCCGCGGCATACGCCGTAAACATTTCCGTCCGTGTCAACGCTTGTTTTTGAGATTGCCTCCCACGCTTTATAAATCGCTTTCACGTATTTTTCGGGGTTGTTAAGCCAGCCGAAACGTATTCCGCGTGAAAATGCATATATAAACATGGATGTGCAGGAGGTTTCGGGATAGGAGTCCCAATCGTTCAAGACCTGATGCCACATTC
>CAYUSE010000008.1:0-24971 GCA_964447095.1 uncultured Lachnospiraceae bacterium
TGTTTTATAGTCATACTACATATTTTACAATTGCTGGCAGTTATATTAAATATATGATGTGAGCCTGATGTTTGTAAAATAGTTGCTTCGCGTCCCATACCTTCAATAACGACATTTGATTTGTTAATGTCAATCTGATTGCTTATATTATATGTACCCTCTAGGAGTACGATTTTGCCACCGCTTTCGGGAAGTGCAGCAATTGCTTGATTGATTACTGTATGATCATTAGTGCCACTGCACGTACAATCAACCCCTCTTACACCGGGAGCAGAGTGTTGTGAATATTGTGAGTTTGACGCTCCTACAGTAATGGTGGTACTTCTGGTACAATCGGATAGCTTTCCCGCCATCTCACCTATGCCTACAAATCCACTCGCATTGAAATTATATAACATGTTGCCCCATATTGCTTTTTCATCGTCTGTAACAAATCTATGCGTGCTGTCCTGCGTAATCATGCTTGCCGAATGAGTTAAAGGGTGTATGTATTTATTCGCTCCAGAGGCAATACCATCAAGCTTTGATTTATCAGAAGCACTTAACAATCCATTCCCCGACGCGGTTGCGGTAGAATATTGTGTATCGTCATCGCGAACGCTTGATGTAGTGCCGTCACTGCCTGTTAGTATAATATTCAATCCATCTTTGGTAAGTGTATATGTCGTATTAGTGTCTTCAGTTTTATATCCGATGTCATCTATAAGGTCACTTGTACAACTCGGTATTTCAGGCAGTCCGTCCAAATCCCTATAAGCGTTTGAAAATGCCACGGCACTCAATTTTGAAAAACACTTTTGTATTTTGCCAAATATCGTACTCAGGTGTTCACCACTGCTAATATTTTCAAGATAAGTAGATGCTCTAAATGTAGCTGTTACGGCAGAAGCGTCACCGTCAATATCGAGCTTATCTTCTAATGCTAAATTGACATCTGTTTTGTTTGCTTTTTCTCCGATGGCACTATTCAATGCGTCAACAACATTTTCATTATTCTGTATTGCGTTAGCGACTTCTTCTATAGTATCCAGCGTTTCAGGTGCACTGCCAACCAAATCAGCAACTCTGGCATCGGCATATAATTTATTGTCTTTATCCATTTGTTGCAGTCTATTCTCTAAGACCACACCATTGTTATCATAGATTGCTTTTGTATGGGAAAGCGGATAAAATCTTTTGCCTTTATGCTTGAGATATCCTATTATATCCATATTAAACCACCTCCTTACTCACTTGTATCGGGTACGATATATACTACACTATCTTTTAGAGTTTCAACCTTATTTTCAATCTGAGTGATTTGATGTCGTAAATCAGATACTTCAGCATTGTTAAAGTTATAATTGGATAAAAATTCATTAACTACAGCCTCTAAGTTATTAAGCTTGTTAAATAAAGCTGATACCACAGCAGTTTCGCTTGGAGCAATAGCAGAATTCATGTTCAATCCTGCACGAATGTTTAATGTAGCGGGAACAGTTGACCATTTATAAGTCGTAGACAGCTCAAAAGTAAGCTGAAACGCCACAGTTCCTGCATATCTCGTAACATTATTATCAATAGTCCACCCAAGTTTAATAGTATCACCTTCCACACTAACGTCCGTAATTTCATAAGTGCTATACTCGTTGCCTGCGTTTATATACTCAATATAAGCTACCTTGTCCGTTAGGGATATGCCGTCAAAGGTTGTAGAAGGTATGCGTATATAAACAGTTTCTGCGTTATTATCGTCAACGACACCGATATTTTGTAGTTCTTTAGGCACTGTAATAGTACGGCTATCCATATCTACAGTTATTTCGGGTTCGGTATCAGGATTGAGCATCATAAGCATAGGTGTATCAGCCGAAAGCGTTTGTACCGACTCATTTTGCATATTTTGGAGAGATTCTTTAAATGATTTTGCCATATTAAATCGCCTCCTTTTGTATTTTGTTTATCATATTTACCTCCATTTTAAAGGTTATATATTTTGCAAAATATATAAAGCAGTAGAAAAGGGAAGCAGTCGTCACCACTTCCCAAGCCGTTATACTGCAAAATATAAATTATTCTGCTGTTTCAAATAAACTATTGATTTCCTCGACTGTAATAGCTTCAATAGTATCAGCTTTAAGATTTGCTACGTCTGTCTTCAGCGTAGCAATATCGCTCGTGTTTGTCGAAACAGAAGTCTCAAGTGCAACAATACGATTTACAGCAGCAGTTAGGTCAGACTGAGCAGCCTTATCTCCTACCAAAGCTGTCAGCTATATATTGTGACCAATTGGCTATTGGGATAACATGTAGTTTATACGGCTGAGTTTTACGGACGTGTTCAGTCGGCTTTCCTGTATCAGCGTCCATTTCAAGCTTAATAAAGCTCAGTTGTAATTCGACCTCTCCCGCTTCGGCAGTTATCTTAGTATCAACGGGCAAAATATACTGTAAATGCCCATTGTATAGCTCATCAGATAGTGTTAATTCTTCTGGTTCGTATTTATGACCGATAGGGGTAACATACTCCATAATAACAGCATCGTATGTGCTCATATCTTCATCGTTATACTCTTTTGGTACAAGAAATCGCAATTTGTCAACCATTGTACTGCGCTGCATAATGGCGGTTTTCTCGGTTGCTAACAATTCATTATCCTTAGTTACAAGTATCGTGTACATAGTTCCTCCTTTCTTGTTTCAGGCATATAAAAAAGACACCTCACAAGAGATGCCTTGGTTTTTAAAATGGTGATTTTATTTAGTTTTATATATTACGAAAAATAATTGACAAAAAATGTGATAATTGATATAATAGCACTAAGCAAAATTGAAAACGATGAAAATCGGACGGTTAGCCGCCATTACCTTAGAAGCAATTTGAGTACAGCCAATAGGCAAATCAAAGGTGCTCCGAAAGGAGGCGGGGCTATGAAAAAGCGTATTATCCGAATATCCACAGCGGTATTCGTGGCAATAACTTACATAATAGCATTTGCTATAAAAGCAAAGTAACCAGTCCCTCGCCAAAGTTCTGGTTACTTTAAATCAAACTAACGGCTAACCGTTGAAATTTTGCCCGAGAGCTGTCCTGCAAGATAGCTCTCTTTCTATTTATATTATATCATATTACAGTAATTTGTCAAGTATTATTTATACCATAATATTTCACTTACACCCCAACAGCCAAAGGCAGCATTTTACCTAAGTCAAAATCCCATACAAACACTTTAACCTTGTCAAAAGGATATTCAACATTCTCAACACTAACACTCAAATCCTTTGCTTCGTTAGTATCAAAGAACGTATTTGCCATTTTAACGCCCATTAAAGCATTATTTTCATCATAGACAGCAACTATCACCTTTACAGCTTTTGCATCCGTTCTGCTGGCGATATGAGCGCCTACAGAGAGCGTTTTGGTGTCAAAATCATACTGCTTGCTTATATTAGCATCTATTTTGAAGTCATAGCGTTTTACTGTGACCTCAAATGTATCGGTAAAGCCTTCGCATGATACAGTGATGGTCTGTTTACCTGATTTTGCAGGGTTAAAACCTGTTGCTGTATATGACGAGCACACTTCTGTTGTGCCATTATTAAAACACGACCTAACGGCTAATCCTGTCAAATCAAGTTCGCTTTCGTCATTTGTATAATATAATTTGTCAGGCAGAGATATAATTTTTATCCCTGATAGACTTCTGCGTACAATTTCTATAGAAATATTAGTAGATAATTCTTTGTACGATATTGTTAGTGTTTGCACTCCCAATTTACTATTGTCATAACCTGATACTGTATAATCTGTTATTTCTTCTGTTTTTCCATTATTGTATGCACCTATTATTGAGATATTGGACAAATCAAGTTCAGTACCTTCCACAAACTGCATAGGGACATATGATGTACCTAACGAGGTAGATAGAGAAACCATTTTCAAAGGCTCAACATTAACCTTAACCTCATCAGAAAATTCACTATAAGTTATCTTAACATTATATTCGCCCTCTATATTGGGGTTAAAATCGGTTTCAAGAGTATATTCATCGGGTGATAGGGTAGTAGTTGTACCATCGTTGTGATTAAGCGTTACGGCTATGTCAAGGGCTGTATCCTCGCCTATAACGTATGTGGGTTTTGTTGATATGGATATTGAAGTAGGTAGGACTTCTGAAATATAAACTATGTTTGCGTTGAGAAGTGCTTCGTTGCCCTCAGGGTTAATGTCTATTGCGTTCCACTCTTCTGGTGTGCCATAGAAGTAGACTGTTTTAAGGGAAGTACAGTCCTCAAACGCTCTACCTTCAATGGATTGTATTGAATTATAAAAATTTATGTTATTTAGATTAGCACAACCTAAAAATAATCGAGTTGAAATGACAGATATAGATTGGGGAAGTTTAGCACTTTGTAAAGACTTACAATACAAAAATGCGCCGTTACTGATATTTGTAATTGAATTTGGCAGTAAAATACTTGTTATTGAGTTAAAATCTGAAAATGAAGTTTTTCCAATTGAGGTAATTCCATCTTGTATGCTGATATTAGTTATTTGAGAACGATATTCTTTCCATGGGATTTTTGCGTCCAAAGCATTCGTGTATTCCCACATTTCTCCTTCTCCACTAATAGTTAAATTATATTTATCATCAACAGTATATGTCACATTTTCACCACAGCTACCGCTATATAGTATATCGGCAAACGCTAATGTACTCATAGCAAACATCATACTAATAATTAACGAAACAAATCCTATCTTTTTAATCATAATCATTCTCCTTTGCCTTAGTGTATATGTGATATTATACCATAAATTAACAACAATTTCAAGAGATTTAAAGAGGAGTTGATTAAACAATTCTTCCTGTTAGTTGATTATGTAACTTTGTTTAATATATAAACGAAAATGGCTGGATAATGTAACAAGAAATTTTTTCATACAAGATTAATCCTTTCAAATTAAGAATTATGTTCCTCCAACGCCTTAACTCTATTTTTCAAAGCAATCACCTCACTTGACAAAGAGCTAATACTTGCCCCCCCAACAGGCAATACCCAAACATATCCATTATGAACTTCAGCACCGCCATAACACCAATCAGTTACCACGCATACTCTTGTTTCGCCTGCGGGAATAGGTTCGCTCAAATCATTTCCATATTCATCGTGTTGTGTAAAATAATTAAAAGATTCGTTAGTATCATTTTTTAAAAGGAATATTTGACCTATAGCCACATCTGGTGTTGAATATGTTTTGTCATAGCCTAACCATCTCGGACATTCTGACAGTTTAAAGGTCTTAATGCCCGTTGTTCCTGATTTGTCGCTATATGTATCTATAGCATTTCTTACATATTCCGTGGTGGCTATTTGATTAGAATTATTCGATACCAAAGGCGTAGGAGCTTTAGGCTCACCTATAAATTTAGGAGAATCAATTCCTGCCCACTGCGTTGTATCCACACTTCCGTTAAGATTGCCTGTATATTTCCAATGGGTGCCATTATCCGTATGATACACATAACCGTGCTCAGTATTCAGGTAAAAATCACCTTGTTTAGCCTTGTCTTCAATTATATACTCAATAAAGCCCGAAGTATGTGTAAGCTCAGTTCCTCCATGCCATGTGCCGCCTATAGCTTCAATTACAGTATTTATAGTGTCAATATTTGACTGCATGGTTTCGTTGTCACCACTTAATTCAGTAATATCACTATGTATGTTAGTAAATTCGTTTAATACTTCTGCATAATTGGTATCCACAATTTGGACAATACCTGAGCATACATCCCTACGTTCTTCCGATTCGCTGTCTAATGCGGTTCTTACCTCGTTAATGCTATCATATACAGCTTTGCTTGTAGGTGGATATGTAGTATTTTCATTGACCGTATTCTGTATTTCATTTTCCATTACTGCGTCGTTTAATATTTTTCTAAATTGGTCGCCGAGGCTTCCATTATCAGAATCATATGTTTCAATAGAGTCAATTAAGTCATAAAGCTGTTGAATTTTCTCATCGCTTAGTATAGACGCTACATTTAATATTCGTTGTATCTCTTCTCCTGATTGAGTCAGAGGATACGCTATCTTTTGTAAACTTATATCAGTATTTCCCATATTTTAATTCCTTTCTGACTACCATGCGTATATATCTATTGTACATCCTACCTTGCGAGCGTTAGTGTGAGAATGACTGTCTCCTGTGGTCTGTCCTTTAAATCCAAACTCAAAGCCATCAGATATAAATTTGCCGTTAGATAAATCACCTCTTATCGTAGGTGATTGATTTGCTGTAAAATGCACATTGACATTAGTGCTGTCATAAATATAAAGAGAGTTCCCATTGCGTATAAAATGGAATATATGTCTTTGAGAGTCTGAATATGAGGTGGCGCCATAAGATACACTCATTTGTACTTGTATCACCCCGTAATGCATATCAGAAATATCAGGTATGGCTATTTTTAATGGTGAGATAGAGGTCTCTGAATGAGCGCTATTGCCTGTTGGCGCAGGAATATCCAAACTAAATGTTTGTCCTATATGACGCACTTTCATCGCTTCATTTATAGCCTCAGTAGTCTTTTGAGTTTGTGTATTCATAGCATCGTTGATACAGCTCTGTATGTAATCTTGAATAGCGTTTGTGTAATCAGAGAAAAGCATTCCGTCTGTTGCTTCAATTTTGTTCGTCATGGGATTTATTTCACTCCTTTCAATTGTTTGTTAATATCGGTTTTAAATTGTCTATAGAAGTGTCAACGTATTTTACATATAACGGGATTCGTTTATCTGCAAAGGTTTGTCCAATGTATTGATGTCCGTTTCCGTAATACATACGTACATAATCACCTTTATTCAGAACAAATCCTGTGTTGTTTGGCACATCATCGTAAATTTCCTTTGTTACAGTGTCTTTGAGTGTTGCGCTTAAACTGTCATTACTGACAGAATCCACCGCTAAATCAATATAAAATTCAATACCTGCCGATTTCATGTAGCTTTGTATTTCCGATTGTGCAATTGTTCTTATCATATTTGCAAAGGCAACAACAGAAGCGTCTTCAAAATTGGTTGAAGTTTCCTCGTTAATCATTAGAAAATCACCTCGTTTATATTAGTCAAAGTAAGCGTAGTTCTTGCGTCACTGCCAATACTCATTGAAATTGAGTCAATAATATAGTTCTCATTATACAAATCCAAACTCGGATAATGCACAAAAACTGATTGATTAACGTCAAATATCGGCATATATGTACAAGACAGATTGAGTGTCTTACTGCCCCTTGTGTAATTTACAAGGTCGTACATGGCTCTTTCCGAGCATAGCTCATCGGAATACAGCTTGCTATCTGGAATATATTCGGGTATTTCGCCGTTATATTGAATACAATAATCAGACTTTATATTACGGTTTTCTGCTACAGCGCTAAATTGATACCCGTTTACAATGGCGCCCTTTACTATAATCTTATTTCGGGTCTGACTTGTATTATAGCTGATATTTGCAGAAAGAATATTGTTATCTCCCTCATTAAACCTATAAATAACAGGGAAGTTAGAAGAAATGAACTCATTAATATTGGATTTTACCATCATGTTCCCATACTCGTTATAATAAACATCAGAAGAAATAGTATTTCCAATATCGGTAAATATTGTTCCCAAGTTATTTCCTGCTTCCTGTTTAATAGTGTAATAAGTCGGTGTGTTTCTATGCCGTGTATTAAATATAATTGGCTTAATATCGTATGGCTCGCCATTGCCTCTATCTGAATGCAGTATCTGATTGAATGCATCATATATGGGAACGCCTACAGGTACAACAGTTCTTAAACTTGTTCGTCCATATACAGAACCGTCTAACAAGCCAAATTTATCGCATAAAGATAGAGAAATTGTTTGATTGGAGTTTTCACGCGCCATTTCAGGGTCTTTAACCAAAAAGATACCTTGTTGTTTCCAATACAAGGTATCTCCTATTAACAATCCCGTATCAAGACGAAATTTACTTCCTGTCCAAATCAATCCCGATACAGGTTTTGGTCTCCATTTTCCACTTATATTTGCAAGGGTAATACGCAAACTTCGTCTTTGCCCTGTTTGATATTGTATGCTTAAATCTCCCGAAACAAAGTCTCTACTTGCATCTAACCTAATCTGTTCCGTATCATTATATAGTAAGTAGAGCTTGAAAACGGGAATAACAACACTGTCAGTAAGGGCTTTCGATAAATTTTCAATCCCTATTTTATTGAAAGAATTAAGATATTCCTGCCGTGATACTGAAGCAATATTTATGTTGTTGACCGTATCAATTATATATCCGTCCTTGTATATATTCATGCTGTTTGCTCCTCTGGTGGTATGGCAAGATATTCATGGTAATTTTCTTTGACTGTATCTTGCAGCATAAGCTCATCACCATCCTTTAACAATCTATTGTCAAACGGATTTATAGGTAACGCTCTGCCGAGAACATCAACATTATCAATGCTGTTAAGCTGTGTAAAAGTAAACGAAACCGATACCTCGTGATTTGATGTTTTTTCGTAGCTGAACGACGGGTTTACATCAATCTCGCCAAGCGTGATAATACCGCGCAGGTCAATAAGCATCTTAAGGTTATTGCTTGAAACAAAATTCTCCCATTCGATAATATGGTCAAAACTGTCAGAATATTGCCCTGTAGAACAATCAATTTTGCCGAGAAGTCCTGAAACAGGTATTGACCTCTGTTTACGATTGCCTCCCGATGCTTTGCCATAGGTGTGTTGTGTTTGATAGAATGTTTTGTCAGTATTTAGCGTATAACCGTCATTTGTTATGTTTAATTGTAACTGCCATACATTATTTTCATCTATTGAATATGTGTTGTAACCGTTTGGTATCAGACCAAAAACAGACACAATGTCGTTATGAATTTGTATCGGCTCTGACACGATAGGATTGACCGTTTCAATTACAACCTGATTACCGTTTATATTCATGGTATTTGTACAAACAGGATATATATGATAGGTATAATCGCACAAATCACCTATAGTAAAATCCTCAATAATACGCTCTGAGGTATTTACTGTTTCATAGACCTTATGTAGTTTACTGCTTTTGCCAATAGTCTTATATATAATAAACCTGTCTATATTGCCAAAATCACCGTCAAAATTACTGCCATAAATATTATTATTAAAATTGCAGAGAAGTTTCGTGTCGTCTTTCCAACCGTAATCTCCTAATTTTGTTTGTTCTATCAAAGGCTTTAATACATCTGCTTGACGGCCATTATCAATACCAAAAAGATGATAGGTGACACCGCCATGTAATGTAACCGACTTATGTTTTGTTTCATTCGAATTGGGAGGATCTACAATCTGTGACCCATGATACATCATACGAGTGGCAGAATACCATTCCGCATTATCACCATCTGCAAGATTCCTGAATAGTATCTCACCGCTCTTTCGGCTTATAATAATTGCCCAAGGGTGTTTACTGACTGCCGTTTCGGTATGGTAATAATCGTTTGAGTTATATTTTAACTTACCGTAATAGAGAAAAGGAACTTCATAATTATGCTTAGAAACTGACATAGCCTCCTGAATGGCTTGTATTTGCTCATCTTTTGTTTTATTATTATAAAATTCTGTATATGGTGAAAAGACAAAAATGGAAGTGCCAAAATTTATAAAGAACTGAGTTCCCGTCCACAATAAAGAAACATCAGAAGTTCCTTTCCTATGGTCATAGGAATTAAAAATTGTGCCTGTATAATTATCGTCAATATTGCAAATCAAATAATAGGTACAATCATCATCAAAATCCAAACTACCCGCACCGTCTATAGCATCATATGTGATAGTGTTGCCAATATCAAGGTGGCATGCATTGTGCGGGACGTCGGCATTGTCTGTTTTAAGGCATGTTGAGGTGTTATAAGCGACAAATTCATGTCCACCTTCAATCTTCTCCTTACCTGATATGGATATGAATTTCGAGAAATCTAAAAGAACAGAATTATCTTGAGGATATTTTTGAATGTTAAGCTGTATAGGACTATCCAATGAATTATATTTAACATTAATATTTATGCTATAATGATATGACGCACCCGCTGTATCAGTGAGGGCTAATGATAATCGGTATTGCTTGTTGCGCATAAACTGATTATAGCAATATTCAACGAGGGGAGAGAAGATATCTCCTGTACTGTCAATTTCCCGATATCCATATAGAGTATTTTCTTCTAAGATGAATTTATAATAATTAACAGAATATCCTTCTGACTGTTGAAAATCACATAAAATATTTAAATTGCTGTATGATAAATCAAATGTTTTATCACTATTTATAAGCGTATTATCAATCAATCTTTTATAGGTTCCGCCACCTACCTTCTGAAAGTTCTCGTAAAAAGCTACAATAGGAGCTGAACAGGTATCAAAATAATAAGTGTCACTATCAATATAATTACAAAATATTGTATAATTTTCGTCCTCATAATCGCTATAATCGCCTGATAGTTTTATATATCCGTGTATAGGGTCGTCATATTTATCTAAATCACGAGAATAATCAAATTCACCATTGGGCTTATAGAAAGTATAATTGGGAATTTCTAAACTATTGCCTTTAATACGCATACAGTAACGAGCATTATCATCATGGCGTGAATATAGATTATAGAGTCTTCCAGAATTTCCGTTATTCACACCCTGAGTACAATCATAAAAGTACATATTTGTATGGGGATATATCCGCAAAATGGTAGTATCGACAATACCATCATTCTTAATTGATGAGACTTCATCAACTGAGCCGTAACCAATCCATGAATTCCACTGACCTATAGCCGTGTTTTCATATAATCTCATTTGCCACGTATATGTTCTGCCTCTGTTTATGACAAGAGATTTATTTTTTATTGGCTCGCCATCTTTACAAGATATGACCAAGGACGGCTTTTTTATTGTTGTATATGTCCATGAAAACGTTTTGCCATAATTATTGCCCTCTGTTTGAAGTTCTGAACGGGGAATATCAAAATAATATTCATAGCTATTATCACAAATCATTAGCCGTGCTTTTGTAATGTCACTATTACTCATTGTCTCACATTGAAATAAAATACCATTTTTATCGTTTGAGTCAACTATATCCGTGTGCGGCGATGCGGATGTTGGTTTATATAGCATTAGCATTCACCTCCTTAGTTTTTTTGTATGATTATATATGGACTGCCCATATTTCAGAGCAGTCCATATATCTTAATTCTTTGTATTTTTAATAATAGGGAATTGACCGCCGAGACATGATGTTAATTCTTGAATAAATTCATTTCCATTGGTTATCTTTTCAGTCAGTATAATATCGCCTGTTAAGGTGTAGTTGATAGACTGAGTATTAGTGCTTTGTGGTGGAACTAAACCCACTAAAGAGTTTAGATAATTCTGCGCGAGGTCTATATTTCCGTTCTGAAGTGCCTGAAAAGCGTCTTTATCCGTAATATTCAGAACCATATTCTGAGGCTCTAAGACCACATACTCGCCATTCTCAATCTTTGTTTTAAGGCTATCAGCCGCTTCGGTATTTAATTCCTCGACCGTTTTAGAGGTAGTTTTAGCATTATTCTGTTTGCTTTCAACAACCTGTCCATCATCGGATAGAGAGTATTTCTTAGCACCCCACTCGTTGGTCTGGTCTGTTGCATTGCCCTTCTTTGCAAGCTTTTTATTACGCTCGGCTTCCCAATAAGCCATAAGCTCTTTAGCTTGGTCAGTCCAGCCATATTTATCAGCCATTGCTTCAAGCTTATTCATAGCTGCTTTATAGTCTGTCTGCTCTTTGCTAAATATAAAGCCTTTATTTTCATTGGTTTGTTTGGCATCGAGACCTTCTGCTAGCATATTTAGACCATGTAACTTTTAACTCGGGCTTATATACTTTGGCAGGAGAACTGTTTCTTGCTCTTTGTCCTGCATCTGTAGCTCTTAACTGTGCATCTAATGTGACATTACCAGTAGTACCTGATTTGCTTGTGTTAACCTTTTTGCCATTACTGCCAGATTTATTGCCTCCAGATGATTTACCACCACCCGAATTACCACCACCAGAGCTACTACCTCCGTCTCCGCCACTGCTTGGACTTCCAACGGTTGTATATGTATCAACATGATTTGTCGTAATGGTAATCGGATTAGCTTTACACCATGACGCAGTAGAAGCTACACTGTCCTTAATACCTTTGTTGGTGGTATTTACATTATCTCCTGTATCTTTTAAGCCAGTAAGAATATTGCCGAAGATAGAATTGGTATTTTCGTTCACACCTTCTTTAAGGTTATCATTTGACTTCTTTGTATCCTTATATAACTGATTAGCCTTGGTTGCCCAATCTTTGTAGGCTTCTGCGTTGAGTTCTATGTTGTCAGTCTTTTGAGCATATTCAAGGAATTCTTTGAGGTTTGAATCGGTATAATCCATAGCCTCAAACCATTCATCCCACTTATTTGACGAAGAAATATTATCAAATGTGCTTTGGGACATTTTAAATATGGTATCAAAACAATTATTAGCCTCTTCACTAACCTCAAATAATTTCTTCTTAAAATTATCTAACCATAAAAATTTTCCACTTTCGGAGTCATAGCTTACGGGCTTGTAGACTTTAAAGTAGAAAAATATATAATTCTACTTGCAATAAAATTATATAAGTACATATCATAGATACTTGCAATAAATATGATATGATGGTATAATAATAGTAAAAGTTTATTTTATAGATAGGAGACAAAGTTATGAGTATGGTCAAATGTCCATTTTGTAGTAAACAAACTGATAATGCTAATAAATTATGCATGTATTGCGGTACACTATTGCCAGTAGATACTGTTAATAATAGTGCAAATCAGCTACCACAACATACATCCCCAAGGGACTCAAGTCCGCAAATAACACAATCGACCGTCAATAAAAGACAGATGCCTCCGCCCATAGCACCACATAAACAAGGAGTGTTCATTCTTTTCTTGATTTCTACAATTATTTTTTCGATATTGACTATAATCTGTCCCTTTATAGCGACAGAAGAAGATAATATTGCTGTCGGAATTATATTTTATCTTGCGTTAGCCGTAACATCGGCATACATATCTTATAAAACATACTCATCTCAAAAAAAGGATTTCGAGTTATATAAAAAAGACGCAAATAAATATTTTGAAAAACAAGAACAAATAAAGAAACGAAACCAAGAACGTATGCGACAACAGCAAATTGCCGAAGTAAATAAAAGAGCTACTTGCCCATATTGTCAATCAAAAAATACAAAAAGAATTTCAACAACAAGTAGGGTTGCTTCTGTGGCAATGACGGGCATAGCAAGCAAAAAAATAGGCAAACAATGGCATTGTAACCATTGTGGTAGCGATTTTTAATATAATCAACAGTATGGCTCAATATGATTTAATGGTTGAATAATCTTGTCGCTAGCATAGTTTGTTTTATGCCCGTTAATATAATCATTTATCGTGTCATATTCACGGTCATCACGCTGTTGTTTAATCTCAGATGTAATAAGTTGCAATATTTCATCAGCTTCACTGTATGTACATTGATACTTATGCAATAATTGCGATATTTCAACAGTTAGATAGAGTTTTTTAGTGTTTGGATATTTGAAATCCAAAATTATCATTCCTTTCTATGGAGGTATTATTATGCAAATAAATTTAGATTGTTTAAAAGATGTGTTACTATATTGTGTTGACAATATTGATTATCAAGAGACTGATGACAGTTGGACTACTAAGTGTGTTAACCTATATATGATGTATGATTCGTCAGAATTAAAAGATTATGATAGAAAAGACATTATGCGCTCTGTATTGAAATTAATGGAGTGCAATTTTATTACAGTATCTACATATTTCCCGCCCAACAAGCCTTACTTAGAGCGATGTACAATAGACGACATCACTATGAGAGGATACCAATTTATAAATTCCGTCAAAGAATCTTCCATATGGGAAAAAACAAAATTAGTAGCTAAAAAAGCAGGCAATCATACACTTAGTTTTGTTGAGGGAGTCGCACACGACATAGCAGTAGAAGGAGCAAAACAAATTGTTAGCACTATGGTGAACGGTAATACTCCTATCAATACTTAACTATATATGATTATTATATCTTTTGTTACAAATATCGGTTACATTGGGAACAATTTAATTTGCTTTTTCGGAAGGGGCACAGATGGCAAGCCGTTGGAGCTGATACAGCACATACATCAGTTGAATTTCCTACTGACAGTTGCTCCAAAACCTGTTCCAAATGAGCCAAAACGTAAGATTGGATTTCGGGGGCAGGTTGAGGAATAGAGTATATATATGGTTTATCTATAATATCATCTCCTTTACATATAATTATATATAAAAAGAACTATCCACTACGATAGTTCTTTCTTTGTTGTTTATACTACTGCTAACCCAGCGTTAAGCAACTCGTCAACGATACCCCATTCTTTGACTTTCCGTACAACGTAATCAATACCTTTAGTTGTAATAAAAGTAACAGGGAATACCATATTGCCTTTTTGACATTGCTTTACAATGAAATATTTTTGATTTATCAATAACTTCCATTGATGAATTTGGCAACCGCAGAAGTATGCCTATAACAGAAAAATATGAGAAGTATGCAGACGGGAAATGGCATAAAGATGAGGCTTGGCGTGGTGGGAATATTTATGTGATTGATGGAAAAATCTATGAGAAGTATAACGATAGTTTAATGCCTTTGAATATAGATTTTAACTCAAGTAGTTGTCATGCTTGCTGGAAACTGATTGAGGAAATTACAGAATTTAAAAGAATAACAGGGAATAAAAATCTTTATTATTCGCCGGTGTTAAAGATAACGTTACATAGACAAGACTATTCAAATGGAACATGTTTTTATTCTTTGATAAGAGACGGAGAAAAATATGCAGCAGTTGATGAATGCGGAACTCTTGAAAAAATTCTTGAGGTTCTTAGGAGATATAACAGAATTGATGATAAGTACCGTATGCTCCCACAAATAAATGATATTATATCTGCATTGATTTATATTCACGAAGATGATATTGATGAAAGGGCAAAAATTGAGCGTTGGGTGGAATTTTTAGGAAAGAAATTCAGCCAAAAACACATTAACGATATATATAATCGTTGGCTTGCTTGCAAAAAAGTAAAGAGTAGGAAAAGGCGAAGTTTTGATACTCTTGAAGAATTTTTGTATGATGAAGAATTGAAAATTGCATTAAAAGTCCCAACAAGTGCATATCAGAAAGCGTTTAAACAAACTGCAAGAGAAGTGGGGATAACATATAACGTCAATACCCATTCAACACGGAAAACCTTTGGATATTGGAGTAGGCAGATACACCCGCATGATTTGGATAGTTTGGAAATATTACGACAGATTTATGTTCATGCCACGCAAGCAATGACAGCAGATTATATTGGAATTACAGCGGAGAAAAAAAAGAAATACTTCCATGACTTTGGTGAGATGATGAAAAGGGTTGCGAACGGCGAAGAATATGTTATAGACAATACACCTGTAATATCCATTAAAACAAGCGATTTAAGGGATATTTTGACGCTTGCTATTACGGATAAATCAGGGGAGACACCGTTAGATATGATGAATAAACTTATGGGTATGGTTGAGGAATGCCGAGTTATATAATAGAAAATATTGTGTATGGGATAGACAAACAGGGAAAAATTTGATATAATAGGAGTGGTTAATTATGAAAGGTAAAATTTCAATACGAACATTAAAATGGCAGTAGAAGGTGAATTATATGAATGAATATAAAGTAAAGGAATATAAACACAAATCCGAAGAACAGAGAGAATATTGGAACGCTGCTATTGGATTACAAGATGTGGACAGTCTGAAGCCATCAAAATATTTATATGAATTATCAGAGCAAAATATTCAGGGAGAGATTACAACACAGGAAGTCAAGGAAAAACTAACAACATATTATAAAACTGTATCTGATAAAGAACGGGCAGAGACGATGGAATGTGATATTGTTTCTGCAAGGATTGTAGAACTTTTAGATGTTGCTACAGTATCACTTAATCCATCAGTGTTAAAATCAATTCACAGATACCTATTTGATGGAATATATGATTTTGCAGGACAATTCAGACTGTATAATATAACTAAAGAGGAAGACATATTATGTGGCGATACGGTGAAATATGCAAATTATTTTGAAATGCAGGATATATTGGACTATGATTTTACAACGGAGAAAAAGCAACAATATTCTCAAATGAACAAAGAGCAAATAGTTAAGCGAATATGCGAGTTTTCATCGTCAATTTGGCAAGTACATCCCTTTGGAGAGGGAAATACCAGAACAACAGCGGTATTTATGGAATTATATCTGAACAGCATGGGATTCAGTGTTAATAACGATATGTTCAAGGAATATTCAAAGTATTACCGAAATGCTTTGGTAAGGTCAAATTATGCAAATTACGGAAAGGGTATTGACGTAGACTTTTCATTCTTGGAAAAATTTTATGCTAACCTGCTGTTTGGCGAAAAATTTGAACTTAACAATGATGATATGATTATATCAAAGTAGGCAAAGGTATTCCTAAAGTGAAAAGCAATAGGATAGAGGTAGTGGTCTACTGCCATTAGATTAGGAGTTTTATTAAGGAGTTGTGATATATGACACAGGTAGTGGCAAGGAAAGAAAAAATAAATCTAAGTAAAATGATTCAACGGGTATGGGATGGTAATACGAAGAAAGTTGCTTTACAACGCGAATGTGTGCCATGGAGTGGACGGAAGGTGAGCAAATGACAGAAGCGGAAATTTTACAAGAAATAAAAGACACAGGTTGCGAGAATGCCGTTTTGAGGGTTTTATTGCAAGATAGATTATCGTATATAGATGATTTGGAAAATGAAAATAGCGGATTAAATGCTTCTATAACGGCTATACGGAAAATAAATCAGGGTAAGGATGAAGCGATAGATGCTTTGTGTGAGCCAGAAGACGAACGTGTTAGACGGAAGCGTTGGGCAAAATAGGAGGACTAAAATGGAGAAAATAGAAAAATATTATAATGAATTAAATAATTTACTGCTTAGAGCTAAAAATGATGGAGTAGATATATTCCCATTTAGACATGAAATCACAACTGATGACGGAGTTAAACATGAAGTCTCACATGGTATAGTTGTTGGCATAAATGTTTTAGAGGGTGGAGAATACAAGGAAATAGCTACATGATAATTTGTAGGATAAATTGATCCTTGAAATAATATAAGGAGGTTAACTATGATTGGACAAATTCAAGATATTTGTTGCGATAAGTGTGGTAAATACCTATTCACGGAAAAAGATGTGAAAGATGATAACCATCCTAAATCTTTATTTGGGAAAACTGTAAGAGAAAACGACCATGAAGATTATGAATACGATGACCAGACAGATATGTTTATATGTGATGAATGTCTGAGTAAATAAAACGATTCTTTTAAAACATTTACGTGGATAAGGCGGGAGGTATATTATATGAATCTTGAATATGCAAAAGAAAGAGATATAGATATTATGCAACACGTTTGCACTATGTATAAAGATAAAGATATTTCAAGAGAAGTGGTAAAGAATATGTATCTGGTTGACCTTGAAAATGAATTTGATTATGTCAAAGAAGAAAATTATTTAAAGGCAATACATCAGGATTTAAATAAAATTTTTGTAGCAATGGATGATATTGAAATAATTAGTAAAGAAAGGGTAGGTTGTGACTATATTAATGAAACTATAGGTATTTTGATTGAATATATTTTAAATAAATACAGAGCGATATTGGATTACATATATAAAATAGCGGATTGTATGTTGGATGTCCCGTACTCAAAAAGCAATTTAAGAGACTATGAAAAATACAATGAGTTGTTGGATTTTTTAAAAGATAATATACCATTTGATGATAACAGGAGAAACATACTTAATACAGAGTGGTTTTCAGATATTAGAAAAACAAGAAATTCTATCACGCACAATGGTTCGACCTGTTTTGTTTTTTATAATATAGAAGAAACACTATTTCAAATATATGATTTAGATGTAAATGAATTAGTGATTGATGGTGATACTTATTTACATGAAGGAAACTGTATTTATTATGAATACTATATAACATTAAATTTATCATATATGCTATATTTTATTGATACCGTATTTTCTCTTATTGTAAATCAGGGAAAAATAAATGAGGAAAGAAAAGAGTTGACGGAGAAATTGGAAAAAATGGCTATTTATATAGGCAAACGTCCGCAAGAAACGTATGTAGATATTCTAAATAAAATTGTGAATTCATATAGGAATGGAAATTATGTAATTAGTGGATAAAACATAAAATTAGTTTATAAACAAAGAAGATAAAATGCGTGATTTATTTAAAAATTTAATAAATAACAAATCTTGAGGAGGAAAATATAATGATTAAAACTAAAGCTATTGTTTTCGGATTGGATGAATTTAGTGAGTGGTTACAAAAAATCACAGATGGAAATGCGGATATGGTGGTTGATGGTGGAGAGTGTTGCATGGTTGGTTCAGAAGATATCGACTTGGAGACTGAGGTTTATGAAATAATGGGTAAAAACCTTAACGAAAAGGTAACGGATGTTATTGCCGATTCAAATAATTTTAAGGTGGCTGTTGTTTGTGAATAATACACTTTAAAATGAAGAATTTATATAGTGTATTGTAAAATACTTGATGATATGATATAATTATGTTAGCGATTGAACAAGAAAGGATGTGGAAATATGGATAGAGTTTATACGGTCGAGGAATTAAAGATGGCTATAAGTGATATAGCCCGTCAATTTGGAGTAAATAAGGTTGCACTGTTTGGTTCTTATTCATATGGGAATCCTACACCTGAAAGTGATATTGACTTGCTGATAGACAAAGGGAACATTCGGGGATTAATCATGCTAAATTCATTTATTAATTCATTAGAGGATAAATTGAAGAAACCAGTAGATGTTATAACATATGCGTCTTTTAACAATTCTCTTTTGAAAAACACTGTAAAAAACGAGGTGGTACTGTATGAAAAACAGTGATTTAATTATTTTACAGAAAATCATCCAATATTGCTTGGAAATCCAGTCTACTTTAGAACGCTTTGACACATCTATAGAAGAGTTCAAACAAGATTTTGTAGTGAGGAATGCAGTTGCGATGTGTATATTGCAGATAGGAGAACTTGTTATTAAACTTTCTGATGGATTTAAATCTCAAAATAGTGTTGTGCCGTGGCGTGAAATAAAAGGAATGAGAAATATTGCTGCTCACAATTATGGTGAAATAGATGTAGATATTTTGTGGGAAACAATATATGAGGATATTCCTGAACTGAGACAATTTTGTGAAATAAAACTATCAGAAAGAAAAGGGAATGAATAAATGGAAAATTCGATAAGCCAATCACAAATTATTGATACAGAGAATTTATCAGAATTTGATGAATGGGTACAAAACGGTTTGAACAAAGCTGAAGAAATGACAAAAGATACTGCTGAAAAATAATTTGGCAGTATCTTTTTTTGTGGAAAATTCTATTGCATACAGTCCTTGCAGGGTTCATAACCTGCATTTATGGCATCTTCAATGGAAAATTCTATGAGTGTCGATTTTTGTATATGCCTGCAAGTAGATTTGTGATATTTATTGCCAGAAGGCGTTACATATACTTTGTTTGAGTTCTTAGGATTGGCAAATTGCGAGCTTGCAGTTGGCGGAACGGTATGTACGGTTATAGATTGATTATACTCCGCTCCCACCCCCACAGGTGAAATTGATTTCCCCTGTAAAGCGGAAAAATTGGCTGTAATATATGCAAATGATAATATTATAATCAATATAATACATCCCGAAATAAGGACAATTCTGGGTTTTATAGGGAGTGTTTTAGACTTATATTTACATATCTCGCACCAATACATATCCGCAGCATCGACAGGAATTTTATATTTAGATGATAATTCGGCGGAAGATTTAATATTCTTCAAGGATCCCTTATTATAATTTTTGGAAGTTTATGAGAAATATATCTCATGAAGCTAGAAACAGTAATAACTACTAAGGAGGAACATTGTGAAGAAACGAAATAAGTATATAATTTCTATAATTTTATTAGGGGCTATGAGCCTTAATACAAAAATATATGCAATGCCATTGCCATCATCTCGGCCCATGCAAACTCCAGACGTGGCTAAGACATGGGTTATAAAGGAAACACAACCATACATAAGAACAGTTCTGAGATCAGCACCTACGTCTGAACCAACGCCAAAGATGCATATATACGATATGGTGGTTGAGAGAGCAAAGGAATGTTTGGGTACTCCTTATGCCTGGGGCGGTACTTCCCCTTCAGGCTTTGACTGCTCGGGACTTGTGCGGTACATATATCAGCAGATAGGCTATAACATATCAAGGACAACCTACACTCAAGTTAAAGAAGGAGTGGAGGTTGTCAGAGAAAATATAAGACAAGGTGATTTGATATTCTTCAAAAGAAATGGCGATGTTCATCATGTAGGAATATACATAGGTAACGGACAATATATTCATGCTCCACAGACAGGCGAGGTAGTAAAAATAAGTAATTTATCAGATAGAAGCGATTATTATACAGCGAGACGTATTGTAAATGACTAAGGAGGCTTTATGGAAGTAAAAGGGAACAAACTTTATTGGGCTAAAGTTAAGCCTGATGCCATCATACCAACTAAAGAAAAGGAAAATGCGGGATACGACATATATCCATGCTTTGACGATGATTATATGATAATTAGACCATTACATACGAAACTGATACCAACAGGGATTGCTTGTGCAGTCAGAGACAGCTACTATCTACAGGTTCAAGAGAGAGGTTCTACGGGTAGTAAAGGTATAAAATACGGAGCAGGCGTTATTGATAGCGGATATCGCGGTGAGATATTTATAGCCATTACCAATACAAATGATGTGCCTGTTATTATTGTAAAAGAAGAGAATAAAACTTTATCAGAGATTGATAGCATAATTAAAACATCAAATGCTGTTGTATATCCTTATGAAAAGGCTATCGCTCAGTTGGTGGTACATCATGTTTATGATATGGACGAGCAGGAAATCAATTATGAGGATTTGAAGGAAATTCCGTCAAAACGTAAAGAAGGAGTGATAGGGAGCAGTGGAAAATAAGGTGAAAATCAAAGAAATTGAACCTAAATTACTATCTATAAGTCAGTTTTGTAAATATATGAGCATCGGACAAACAACTGCTCGTAAATTGTTGGCAGAACCAAATTGTCCATATCGATTTCGGGTTGGAGGTAAAATATTTGCAAACAAGTCGATTTTAGATAAGTGGATAGACAGTAATACAGGATAATACAGTACGGATAAGTTGTTAATTGACAAGCAGATGTATCTATGTTATGATATATATTATAATATTAGAATGGTCTGCTTTTTAACTTTAATCTAAAAAAGGAGGCAAGAAATAGTGGGCAAAGATTTAAAAGGCAGAGAATTAGGCACAGGTATCTCTCAGCTTAAAGATGGAAGGTATAGAGCAAGATATACGAATCATTATGGTAGACGGATGCCGCCTATTTATTCTTATGATTTAAAAGAAGTCAAAGAGTTATTAGTGAAAGCAAAGTATGAGGATAATTTGGGGTGTACGGATATAGTACATAAGAATTTGACAGTAGATGAAGTGTACAAGCTGTGGATAAACGAAAAAGAAGATGGGTTAAGACCGAGTACGTTGTCATCATACATAACAGCATATAAGTCTTGTATAAATCGATATGCAAAATATAATATAAATACTATTGATGAAAATGTAGTTAGAGAGTTTGTGATGGGAATGTATAATAGAAATTTTGCTATAAATACATTGTTGCAATACAAAACAATATTTTCTAACATTATGAAATATGCTGTTGAGAAAAGATACTGTTTAAGGAATCCATTTAACTATTATAAAACACCTAAGAAAATATTGGACGAGGGGCGTCGACACGAAAAAAAACTTAGGCAAACAAGATACTTGACGGAATCGCAAAGAGAGTATTTTTTTTCATTTTTAAATCAGCATCCTTGTGTATATAGTGAATTATATAAATTTCTTATGTTTACGGGTATGCGTGTTGGAGAAGGCATTGCTCTTAGATGGAGTAGTGTGGATATGGATAATCGCATTATATTGATTGAAGATGGTTACAATGAATATTATGATTATAATGATGAAAAAACGCATTATAAATATGATGCTCCACCTAAGACTATATCATCAGAAAGGCAAGTTCCCATCAATGACATTGTTTATGATATTTTGCTGGTACAAAGGGATTTACAGAAAAGTAAGCCTTCGGAATTTGTATTTACGGACAAACGAAATAGACCGCTGAAGTATTCTAATATACACAATGCACTAAACAATTTAATTACCCGTATAAACAACGCACTTGACAAAACGGAAGAGAATAGCATTTCACCGTTTCCGAAGGTGACAACCCATTATTTTCGTCACACATTTGCTACGATGTGTCTGGAAACAGACATACATCCTCGAACGGTACAAGAGTATTTGGGGCATAGCGATTATGCTATTACTATGAACACATATTCTCATGTATCGAAAAATACGGAAGCATCAGGTATGACAAGATTGGTACAAAATTGGAACAAATTTTAATTTGATAGTTTACAAACCGCTTAAATACTATAACTCTTGACAAAACAACATGTATGGTTGTATAATGTATATTGAAATATTTTAACTACAAGATATGGAATGAGGTTAGTTTATTATGCCAAAGAGGAAACAGGATTACGGCAATGACAGTATAACAAGTCTAAAGGGCGCGGACAGGGTAAGAAAAAGACCTGCCGTTATTTTTGGTTCAGACGGCTTGGAGGGCTGCGAGCATTCATTTTTTGAAATATTATCAAATTCTATAGATGAGGCGCGAGAGGGATACGGAAGTCTTATAGAAGTTACAAGGTATCTCGACAAATCAATCGAGGTTCGCGACCATGGACGCGGAATACCGCTCGATTATAACGAGGGCGAAAAACGCTATAATTGGGAACTTGTCTATTGTGAACTCTACGCCGGCGGAAAATATGATAATAACACGGGCGGAATGTATGAATACAGCCTCGGCTTAAACGGCTTGGGCGCGTGCGCGACGCAGTATTCAAGCGAATATATGGATGTTACCGTTATACGCGATAAGACAAAATACACGCTTCATTTTGAAAAGGGTGAAAATATCGGCGGACTTTCAAAAGAGCCTACAAGAAGCGTTCAGACAGGCTCCGTTCAGAAATGGAAGCCTGATACGGAGGTATTTACCGATATAAATATACCGCTTGAATTTTTTCAGGATGTGCTGAATAAGCAGGCGATGGTAAATGCCGGACTTAAGTTCGTGCTTTACAATGAAACTGAAACGGGCATGGAAATGTTTGAGTATTTCTATGAGAACGGCATTGTCGATTACGTAAAGGAAACAGTCGGAGAGGACGGATTTACGACTGTTGAAAGCTGGGAATGCGAAAGAACGGGACGCGACCGCGAGGATAAGGACGATTACCGCATGAAAATGCAGATTGCGTTCTGCTTTTCAAATAAGGTAAACATGCTTGAATATTACCATAATTCAAGCTATTTGGAGCACGGCGGCTCGCCGGATAAGGCGGTAAGAAACGCGTTTGTGTATGCAATTGACCAATATTTGAAGCAGAACAGCAAATATAATAAGAATGAAAGCAAAATCAATTTTAATGACGTCGCCGACTGTCTCTCGCTTGTCATAAATTCGTTTTCAACGCAGACAAGCTATGAAAATCAGACGAAAAAGGCGATAAACAATAAGTTTATACAGGATGCAATGACGGAATTTCTGCGCCATCAGCTTGAAATCTATATGATTGAAAACAAGGCTGACGCGGAGAAAATCGCAAATCAGGTGCTTGTAAACAAACGCAGCCGCGAAAATGCAGAAAAGGCGAGAATTGACATTAAAAAGAAACTTACGGGCTCAATGGACGTGACAAACCGTGTTGAGAAGTTCGTGGACTGCCGAAGCAAGGACGTTACAAAGCGCGAGGTTTATATTGTTGAGGGTGACTCAGCTCTCGGCTCATGTAAGCTTGCGCGCGACGCGTCGTTTCAGGCGATTATGCCTATCCGCGGTAAAATCCTGAACTGCTTAAAGGTTGACTATCCGAGAATATTTAAGAGCGATATTATAACCGACCTTATAAAGGTTCTCGGCTGCGGTGTTGAGATAAAAACGAAGAATAACAGGGGACTTGAAAGCTTCAGCCTCGATAATCTGCGCTGGGATAAGGTCATAATCTGTACTGATGCGGATGTGGATGGTTTCCATATAAGAACGCTTGTGCTTACAATGATTTACCGCCTTATGCCGACGCTTATAGACGCGGGCAAGGTGTATATAGCCGAAACGCCGCTTTATGAAATTGAAGTAACCAAAGGAAAGCATAAGGGCGAGAGATTTTTCGCTTATGACGACAGCGAAAAAGAGGAAGTGCTTCAAAAGCTTACGGATATGGGACTTTCAAAGGACAAGGACGAATACGATATTAAGCGTTCAAAGGGTTTGGGCGAAAACGAGGCGGATATGATGAGCCTTACAACCATGAATCCCGCGACGCGCAGGCTTATCCGCGTTACGCCCGAAAATGTTGAGCGTACTGCAATGATGTTTGATGTGCTTCTGGGGGATAACATTCAGGGCAGAAAGGACTTTATAGCGGAGAACGGAGCAATGTATATGGAAATGCTCGACTTATCGTAAAAATGCCCATATTTTGGAAAGGAACGGTATAAATGGCAAGGAAAAAACAACAGG
>CAYUSE010000009.1:0-24457 GCA_964447095.1 uncultured Lachnospiraceae bacterium
CACGACATAGACACAAAGGTCGTTCTGCTCGCGCTTTCGGACGGCGAGCCCGTCGGCAGCGTCAGAGTCGAGATTTTCCCCGACCACACCGCGTATTTATCGCGTTTCGGCGTCAAGGTGACGAGTCAGAACAACGGTATCGGAAAGTCGATTATGAACCTCGTCGACAGAATTATGATAAAAAAAGGCGTTAAACAAATATCGCTTCACACGGGCGCGAAAATCACCTCGCTTGTGCGTTTTTATTACGGCAGAGGCTTTTACATAGACTCCACCGACAAATCGCGCGGCTATGTTCGCGCCCTGCTTGTTAAGGATTATGATGAAAAGGACTGCTAAAATATAATTACCCGCTCAGACGGGTAATTTTTTTACGTTCCATCCCTTATAAAAACTAAAATAGAACGTGAGAAAACGAGAGAAAACAGAAGAAAAACGACGAAAATCAAAGCTTGTAAAGAATTTATAAAAAACTTTTCAAAAAACTATTGACATTTGAGGAAAACCATAGTAAAATACAGCGTGTTGGTTCTAAAAGAACCGTATGACAGACTAAAACAGGAGGAAATAACCATGAATTCAAGCTATTTGCAGAAACCACAAGAAGTTGAAAGAAAATGGTATGTTGTTGACGCGGCGGATAAGCCGCTCGGACGCGTTGCATCAACAGTTGCAAGCATTTTAAGAGGCAAGCATTTGCCGACATTTACGCCGAATGTAGACTGCGGCGACCACGTTATCGTAATTAACGCCGAAAAGGCAGTTCTTACAGGTAACAAGCTAAACCAGAAGGTGCGTTATTATCACACGGGCTGGGTAGGCGGAATTAAGGAAATCCACTATGACAAGCTTATGGCAGAGGAGCCCGAAAAGGCTATGATGTACGCGGTTAAGGGCATGCTTCCGAACAACACTATCGGAAGAAAGGCTCTTACAAGACTTCGCGTTTACAAGGGCGCGGAGCATGAGCATACAGCGCAGCAGCCAATCGCTTGGACAGGCGAAATAAAGTAAGGGAGGATTTAGAAAATGGCAAAAGAGCAATACTACGGTACAGGTAGAAGAAAGTCTTCCGTTGCAAGAGTACGTCTTGTTCCCGGAAGCGGCAATATCACAATCAACGGCAGAAATATCGACGATTATTTTGGTCTTGAAACCTTGAAGCTTATCGTTCGTCAGCCGATGGCTCTTACAAAGACAACCGATAAGTTCGATGTAATCACTAAGGTTGAAGGCGGTGGCTTCACAGGTCAGGCGGGCGCAATCCGTCACGGTATATCAAGAGCGCTTCTTGAGGTTGACGAGGAGGCTTACAGAGCAGACCTTAAAGCGGCCGGCTTCCTGACAAGAGATTCAAGAATGAAGGAAAGAAAGAAGTACGGTCTAAAGGCAGCTCGTCGTGCGCCGCAGTTCTCAAAGAGATAAATTCTCTTACGAAAATGCTTACAAACCCCGAAACCAAGCGGTTTTCGGGGTTTTTTCATGCCCCGATTTTTCTGTCGGCTTTGACTAAATTTGATAGAATTTAACCCAATTTATACCAATTTATAGGGGTTAAAAAGGGGTTAATTTGCCTTTTTTAAGCTCAAAAGGGTTTAAGGCGGGGTTAATTTTCAGTAGATTTCTGATGCTTATTTTTCATTTTTTAGGGCAGAAATTTTCTGTTTAGCGACTTTGTAACAGTTTGAACAAATTTGATAAAATTAAATCAGTTTTATAACTTAATAGCAATGCTTTAATAAGCGTGTTTACTTTGCTCTGTACAAGAGATGGTGAACACGCTTTTTTTATTACCCATTTTTACGAAAGGAGGTTTCTTATGTCAGTATTCAGAATTGAAAAGAACAAGAACTACACCGTGATGTCAAATCATCACTTGCGGAACAAGGAGCTGTCGCTTAAAGCGAAAGGGCTTCTGTCGCAAATGCTGTCGCTGCCGGAAAATTGGGACTACACTCTTGCGGGACTTTCACACATAAACAAAGAGAGCATCGACGCTATCCGTACAGCCGTGTGGGAGCTTGAAAAAGCGGGATATATCAAAAGACAGCAAGGACGAGATGAAAAGGGCAAAATGACAGCCATTGAGTATATCATTTACGAACAGCCGCAGTTGGAAAAGCCGATATTGGAAAATCCAACAACGGAAAAGCCGATATTGGAAAATCCGACATCGGATGAACCGAAGACGGAAAATCCAACGCAAATAAATAAAGATAAAACAAGTACCAAAGAATTAAATACTGATTTGATTAAATATCCATCTATCAATCAGACTGAACAACCTGTCAGTACGTTTGCTACGCAAACGCCGCCTTCGGCGTCCGCCCTTCTTGGCGGTACGCGATTGATTGATAGATATAATCAAAATACAGAGCTTGTAAAAAGCAATATCGAGTATGACACATTAGTTTACAGCTACGATAAATCAGTCATAGATGAAATAGTTGCTGTAATGGCAGAGGTACTCACAATAGATACTCCATATTACACCATAGAGAAAAAGCAGTACCCTACCGAGCTTGTGCGACAGAGGTTTCTCAAAATTGATTACAGCAAATTGGAAGCATTTATGCTTGAGTTCACAAAGCGGACTGAGAAAATCCATAACACTAAAGCATATCTGATTACTTCACTGTTCAATATCCCCGCAACAGCGGATATAAACTTATCGAATATGGTCAGAAACGACCTATACGGCAAATAAAAACTACACAGATTGGAGGTGATACCGATGCCAAAAAAGAAAGTTATTGACGAGAATACCGTTGTGGAAATGAAACTCTCGGAGCTGCACCCTTTTAAAAATCACCCGTTCAAAGTTTTGGATGATGAGCTTATGCAGCAGACTATTGATAGTATTTCACAAGTCGGAGTGCTATCCCCTGCGGTTGTTCGTCCCGATCCCGGCGGTGGATATGAAATTATAGCGGGACATCGAAGGCATCACGCCTGTGAAGCTGCCGGACTTAAAACAATGCCCGTTATTGTAAAAAACCTCACAGATGATGAAGCAGTAATTTTTATGGTAGACAGTAATTTGCAGCGCGAAAATATCCTACCGAGTGAACGGGCACTTGCATATAAAATGAAATTGGATGCCTTAAATCATCAAGGACAGAGAGATAATTCAACTTCTGTCCAAGTTGGACAGAAGTTATGGTCGATTGATAAATTATCAACAGAAACAGGCGAAAGCAAGTCACAAATACGGCGATATGTCAAAATGGCAGAGCTTTTACCTGAGCTTTTAACAAAGGTTGATGATAAAGAAATATCCCTTACCCCCGCAGTTGAGCTTGCGAACTTAACGCAAGAGGAACAGCGGGGTTTTTTAGATGCAATGGATTATTCGCAGAACTCGCCTACACTCTCACAGGCGCAGAGAATACGAAAGCTAAGTCAGAAAGGAGCTTGTACCGTTGAAGCTATGAGGGAGATTATGTCGGAGGAAAAGAAAAGCGAGCTTGATAAAATCACAATAGATACCGATGAAATCAAAAAATATTTTCCACGCTCGTTTACACCAAGTCAAATGCGAAATACGATTTTTAAACTGTTAGATAATTGGATGAAAAATCGTCAGAAGAAAGCGGAACGATGAAAGAAAGGTGAACAATAATGAAGGAGTTTGAAGTAACAATAACGGAAACGCTCGAAAGAATAGTTACGGTTGAAGCGTCTTCTCAAGATGAGGCTCGCCAAATGGTCGAGGATATGTGGAGAAACTCAGATATTATTTTGACTGATAGCGATTTTACAGATGTTGATTACGATGTGAATGATGGTAAAGAAATAGACCGCAGTAATGAAATAGAGGTTTTGATTGTAAAACCCGGCGAGTATGCAAAAGTGGCTACTATCGAAAATACATTATCTGTTTTTAAAAATATAGTTGGTGGATATATCGAAACAGCATCATATTTTGACGATCCCGTAACAATTATTTGTAACGAGGAAGGCAAAATAAACGGTTCTGAGCTTAACAGAGCCATAAGAGATGATACGGGTAAAATTATTGATACAATATCCGGAGCTTTTGTGGTTTGTGGAGTAAATGGTTCGGAGTTTGTTTCTCTAACCGACGATTTGCGGAATAAATATGGGAAGATGTTTAAAAACCCCGAAGCTTTTTTAAAAATGGGCAAAGGCATAATGGCAATACCTTGTGAGCCTAAACCACCAAAAGAAAATAAGGGGCAAGATAAGAAATCGAAAGGACAGGAATTGTAAAAATGAATATTGTTTTTCTCTTGAAACGGTATGTGCCTCCTTAGTACATACCGTTTTTTAATACCAAAAATCAAAAAAATATGGAGGACAAATAGAATGAGAATTAAAAATTTTGCAAAATCTTTAATTGCCGGATTGATGTCGGCATCAGTTCTGCTCAGCACATTTCCCATAGGGGTACAAGCGGCACAGGTGAATGAATATGTTGATCCCGCCGATATATGGGTATCTGCTAACGGCAGGACAAACGAACTTGACTTTAACGCAACAATCACGCAGGAAACAGGCTGGTGTCCTGTCTGCAACAAAGACACGATTATGCTCACATACAGAACACCCGAATACACCAAATCAGGCTCAACTGCATTAAACCGCGGCGTTAAGTATTCGGACGGGACAATGGTAGACGGCGAAACCGTCGGCAATCTCGATAGCGGACATCCCAATCAGGACGCAACCTACACCACTTATCATTGGACAAAATCTGTTTGCCAGACTTGCGGAACGATTAACTCCATTGACGGTGAAAATGATTATGCTTTCAGCCGTAATGTTTACGGCTTGAATAGCTGCGACCACAACTTTTTTCTCGATTTTGACAACACCACATACGAGCCGTACAGCAGTACAAAGCATACAACGATATTAAAGCGCGGCAAGTATTGTCAGTTCTGTAAGGGTACACAGGCACGAGCAACGCAGAGCCTTGATAATCACCACTTTACGGAAACGATTGACGGGCAACTTGGAAACAACCGCTTTTATGTCAGCGAGCATTGCGAGGACTGCGGATATGAAACAAGCGAATATATCACCGCAAAATCCGTTGTATCGTCATACTACGGAGCGGCTGATGAAAACGCTCATACCGTTACCGTATCGGATTTATCGGACAGCGGCGTACACACAAGTATTCGTTACGGAACAAGCGCGGGAAAATGCAACTTGACATCAGCTCCCAACTATACTGAAGCAGGATATTACCCGGTATATTATGAGATAGATTACAAGTACGACGGCAAGAATATGACGGAAAACGGTGTAAGCTATGTATGGCTGTTGGAGGAAAATAAGGGCGATACAATCATCATTGTACCTCCCACAAATACGGAGGAAAAGCACACGCACGATTTCCGTTATCTTGAAACTGTTGCCCCCTCTTGTGAAAACTTGGGATATGAACGCTGGCAGTGCGACGGCTGCGGAGCTTTGGAAAAGAGAAATTACACGCCGGCAGTCGGACACGATTATGAAAATATAACTATCCGTGAAGCAACCTGTAAGCAGGGCGGTTTATCCCTTAGCCTTTGTAAAAACTGCGGCGATTTTCACCAGACGACAACACCGACAGGTGAACACAAGTACAGAGCCGAGAAACACAATCCGACTTGCCGAATGACAGGCTATACAGAGTATATTTGTGAAGTATGCGGCGACAGCTATATGAATAACATTACCCCGATTATATCACACGCATTTGAGAGAATTACAAAAAAGCCGACTTGTACCGATAAAGGATATACAACCTCTACCTGTACTATGTGCGGCTTAAATTATGTCAGCGACTACACAGAGCCGACAGGTCATAATTGGGACGAGGGACACACTGTTACAAATTCCACTTGCGAAAGCGAGGGCGTAACGGAATTTCATTGTAAAAATTGTGATGAAAAGATGATTAAATCAGAAAGTGCAACGGGACATACACCGGGTAAGGCTGCGACCTGTACCGAACCGCAGACCTGTGAAAAATGCGGAACAGTTCTTGAATTGCCGAAAGGACACAGCTATTCCGAAACCGTGATTGCTCCGACTTGTGAAGCAATGGGATATTCTGTTTTTGAGTGTACCGAGTGCGGCGACAGCTACACAGGGAATTACACCGATAAAGCGGAACATGATTACGAGCCGAGCGTAACTGCTCCGACTTGCACACAGCACGGATTTACAACATACACTTGCAAGAATTGTAATGATGAATATATTTCAGATTACACAGAGAAAATCCCTCACGATTACAAGGCAGAAATCACAAACCCAACTTGCACGGAATTGGGATATACAACCTACACTTGCCAAACTTGCGGTGAGAGCTACACGGCAGATTACACCAACAAATTACCGCACAATTACAATAAGCAGGTCATCCCGCCTACTTGTACCGAACACGGATATACCGTGTATAAATGTCCCGATTGCGGAAATGAGTATATAGGCGACTTAACAGAGTGCGAACAGCACAAATACACGGAAACCGTGATTGCCCCTACTTGCACAGAAATGGGATATACCATATTTACTTGCGAGAGCTGCGGCGACAGTTACAAGGGAAATTATACGGATAAAATTGAACACGATTATGCTGAAACCGTTACCTCCCCGACTTGCACGGAACTCGGATATACCACATACACTTGTCACGATTGCGGAGAAACGCATAAATCAGATTATATTGAAGCAACAGGACACAAGCTGTCTGATTGGATAATCGACACTCCCGCTACAATCGAACACGCAGGAGAAAAGCATATTGAGTGCGTAACTTGCGGTACGGTTATAAGCATAGCGGAAATTCCGAAGCTGCCTGATAATGACAATTCAGACGAGGACGGTCATTCAAAGGTCGGCGATTATAACATTCTGATTACTGATAAGGATAATAAGCCGATTTTCAATTCTGAAATCAGTATTGATACAAACGATAATCTTACAATCAAATTACCTGACGGACGTTTACTCTCGGCGGAGGATATAACAACAATCACTGTAACATATACAGAAACACAAGAGCCTGCAACAGATATAAATATCTTTATTGCAGATTCAGCAAATAACGCAGCAACAGGTAAAACGGACGCAAACGGTCAGCTTGCAGTACCTAATACAAATTCGTCAACAGGCAGTACAAACGGTACTGTTGCAGATGATGACAAGACCTATGTTGTAATTGCTACTGATAAAAACGGCGAACTTATCCCGAATTGTGATGTAGTTGTTGGAGATAATTACTCTATTGATGTAAAACTCCCGACAGACACAGCCTTTAACAAGGATAACCGCGTAACAATCACTGTTGTAACCGAAAAGGGCGAAGCTGTCAGCGGTTTAAGAGTACAGGTTATAGGCGATACAGACCATATTGAAAACGGATATACAAATGTCAAAGGTCAAATCACACTCCCTATGTCAAATACTGATATTACAGATAATAACGGTAACGCAGATGTCGGCGAAATCAAGGACGATAAAATCTATGACTATACCGTTGTTGTATCAGACGAGCAAGGCTTTGTTGAAAATGCCCTTATAACTCTTGTTGCAGATGATAATTCCGTGCTTGTATGCTTGCCTGACGGAAAGGTTATTGATTATTATAACCGTATTACAATTAAGGTAACAAAGGCAGACGGAACACCTGTTCCCGATTGGAAAGTAACAGCCTACAACAAGGACGGAAGCGGTATTCGTACAGAAATTACGGACGAAAATGGAATTGTTATAGTGCCGCCTTTGAGTGAAGCGCCTATTTCAAAGCCGACTCCTACACCGAACCCCGATGATGAGGAAAAACCGCTTCCGGGTGTTGAACCTACTCCTACTCCCGATAAAACAGACGAACCGAGCGGAACGGATAAGCCAATAGGCACAGATGAACCGACAGAAACAGAAAAACCAAGTGAAACACAGAAGCCGAGCGAGCCGACACCTATTCCCGACTTAGGCGATGGCGCAGTTGTGCAGAATAAAAACTACAAGTACAAAGTATTTGTATGGGATAATGACGGTGTTATCACAGAATTTGGTCTTGTAAAATTGCTTGAGGACGGTAATCTTAAAATAGAGCTGCCGACAAGTAAAATGCTTACTTCTGCAAACAAGGTAAATATAAAGGTTGCAAATGAAACTGATGAAGCTCCGGTGAAAGGCATTACGGTAACAGTTTCAGATGTGAACGGCGGTATTGCTTCCGATATAACGAACAGCAACGGTATTGCAGTTGTTCCTGTTTCTGACACAGATATTACTGATATGAACGGTAATGCACAGGTTATGGACGCAGACGGAAAACTGTATAATATCAATGTGGCAACAGAGGTTAAGGGTAATATCGAGGGTGCAATCGTTAAAGTTGCTGACGGTAAGATAACCGTTACACTCCCTAATGGCACAGTGATAGATTATGCTGACCGAACAACGGCAACTGTTACCGATAAAGATAATAAGCCTGTTCCCGGTATGCCCGTCAATGTAAAGGATACTAAGGGCGGCGATAAGACAGCTACTACTGATGAGGACGGAAAGGCTATCCTTCCTCCACTGTCAGAAAACTATACGGACGCAGACGGAAAAGCTGTTGTTGACGGTTATACTGTAATCGTTGAGGATACTAAGGCTAAAATCGAAAAAGCCTTTATTGAAATCAAGGACGGAAAGATAAGCGTAAAACTTCCTGATTCAAACGAATTGACAACATCAAATCAGACTACCGTTACAGTAAGCGACAAGGATAATGCACCTGTAAAGGATATGAGCATAACAGTAACAGATAAAAACAGCAAGATCGCAACACAGACCACAAATACAAGCGGTAAAATCACTGTTCCCGTCAAGACTTCAAGCGGAGGTTCTTCCGGCGGTGGAAGCTCCAGACCGTCAGGCGGCGGCTCCGGCGGTGGCGGTTATATAAATACCAACACCACAAATGTTAATGTGACGGACAAAGATGGTAAGATTGTCAATGCTTCAAAGTCAACAGACAAAGACGGCAACATTACATTGACACTCCCCACGGGAAAGACGCTTGATAATAATTACTACACCATTACCACTACTGACAGAAATGGTAAGGTTAAAGGCGATGTGAATATTATTCTCAAGGACAAAAGCGGCGAGAGTGCCAACGGCAAAACCGACAAGAACGGTATGCTCATTCTTCCGGGCGTTAATCACAAGGCATATATCGTAGGCTATGATGATGGAACATTCAAGCCGGATAGCGATATGTCGAGAGCGGAAGCCGCAGCTATTTTTGCAAGATTGATTTCAGACGCAAAGGGCGAAAAAATATCCGGCAAAGCAACATTTAAAGATGTTTCAAGCAAGGAATGGTATTCTTCCTATATCGGCTACCTTGAAAAATACAATGTAATTAAAGGCTACAATGACGGAACATTCAAGCCGGATACCTCTGTTACAAGAGCAGAATTTGTTTCAATGGCAGTAAGGTATTACGGATTGTTTAATGAGGTTAAGTCTGTGGCAAATACGACAAAGTATAATGATGTTGACGGAAACTATTGGGCTATTAAGGATATTTCCTATGCTAAATCAATCGGTTGGCTCAATGGTTATGCTGACGGAACATTTAAAGGCGATAATAACATCACTCGTGCGGAGGTTGTAACCGTTGTAAACCGTGCGACAGGCAGAGTAGCCGACAAAGAATATGTCAGCAAGAATTACACGAAACTTAACAGATTTACAGATGTTAAAGACGCAAAAGCGTGGTATTTCTATGACATCCACGAAGCCGCTAATGAACATCTCGGAATTGAGCATGATAATGAAGAAAATTGGGTGAAATAAATTGAATAGGATATGAATGGGAGCAGTCAGTAAAATGATTGCTCCTTTTTGTATCTGCGGAGGAGGTGTAATTTATGCAGGAAGAAGTTGAAAACAAAACCATTACATTATCGGTCAATGCGACAAAGATGACAGGTAGAGTTTTGAAAGAAGCCTTACGAAAATATCTTGCATATCAGAAAGCCAAATCTCAAGGCAAAGCTTCAAAGGATGTGAAACCTACGGGCAAACAAACTGTTAAACAGCTCATAGGACAAAATCAAGGCGTTACCAATGTGGAAATTGAGGATAAATCTATTCGAGATTTTGAAAGGATAGCTCGAAAATATGGCGTTGACTACGCTATTAAAAAGGATAAAACCTCAAAAATCCCCAAATACCTTGTTTTCTTTAAAGCAAGGGACGGAGATGCCTTAAATGCGGCGATGACGGAGTATGCAAAGAAAAAGCTTAAAACACAGAGCAAGCCTTCGCTTCTTAAAAGACTTAAATCGCTTGGAGAGTTCGTTAAGGACAGAGAGCCTAAAGTCAGAAATAAGGATAAGGGGTTGGAATTATGAAGCAAATAAATTACAAAAAACTTATTATTCCTAATATCCCGTATTTCTTTATAGCCCTGTTCGGTACAAAAATCGTTCAGGGCTATCGGCTTTCTCCGGGCGCTGACCTGTCGCAAAAACTTTTACACCTTAATATCGGATACGGCGAAGCGTTTTCAAATCTTATGCCGAGCTTTCACCCGACTGATTTTCTTCTCGGTATCGTGTGCGCCGTTGTTTTGAGGATTGTGGTGTATATGAAAGGAAAAAACGCAAAAAAGTTCCGTAAGAATGAGGAATACGGCTCTGCTCGATGGGGTATGCACGATGACATTGCTCCCTACATTGATCCTGTGTTTGAAAACAATGTACTCCTCACTCAAACGGAACGCTTAACTATGAACAACCGACCTAAAAATCCCAAACTTGCACGAAACAAAAATGTGCTTGTAATTGGCGGTTCGGGTTCGGGTAAGACAAGGTTTTTCATAAAACCTAATCTTATGCAAATGCACTCAAGCTATGTTGTTACTGATCCGAAAGGCAGTATTCTTATTGAGTGCGGAAAGCTCTTACAGGAAAATGATTATCGTATAAAGGTTTTCAATACGATTAACTTCAAAAAATCAATGCACTATAATCCTTTTGCGTATATCCGTAGCGAAAAGGATATTTTGAAGTTAGTTACAACGCTTATTACTAACACGAAAGGCGAAGGTAAGGGCGGTGATGATTTTTGGGTGAAAGCTGAAACACTGTTATATTGTGCCTTAATCGGTTTGATATGGTACGAAGCTCCACCCGAAGAACAGAACCTTGCAACTCTTGTTGCATTTATAAACGCTATGGAGGTTCGTGAAGATGACGAAACCTTTAAGAATAATGTTGACCTTGCATTTGAGGAATTGGAAGCAAAAGAGCCTGAACACTTTGCCGTAAGACAATACAAGAAATACAAACTTGCTGCCGGAAAAACAGCAAAGTCTATCAATATTTCCTGCGGCGCTCGGCTTGCTCCGTTTGACATTTCAGAGCTTAGAGAAATAACGATGTATGACGAATTGGAGCTTGATACTCTTGGCGATAAAATATTTATCAATGAGAAAGACAAGAACGACAAGCGTTATCAAAAAACCGCTCTGTTTCTCATAATGTCGGACACAGATACGACTTTCAATTTCCTTATAGCTATGATATACTCACAGCTTTTTAATCTGCTTTGTGAAAAGGCAGACGATGTTTACGGCGGCAGACTTCCTGTGCACGTCAGATGTTTGATTGACGAGTGTGCAAATATTGGTCAGATACCAAATCTTGAGAAACTGATGGCAACTATACGAAGTCGCGAAATATCGGCGTGTTTGGTGCTGCAAGCACAAAGTCAGCTAAAAGCTCTCTAAACGGCTACTTGTACCTGTACCGCAAAATGTGAGCTTGGCGGCGTAAATGCTGATTGTACCGTATGCTCAAAGAACAAGGATAACTGTATAGCAACCGCAACAGCTACTCCTGCTCCTACCGAAAAAGACAAACAGCAGTCTGAAAACAAGCAAAACAATACTACTCCGCTTATAGGGCTTATTCTTCTTGTGCTGCTCGGCGGTGGCGGTGCGTTCTATTGGTTCAATATCAGAAATAAAAAGTCAAGCACGAAAGGAACAACCGATCCCGCTGACTTGTACGAGGAGGACGATGAGGACTACGAAACCGAAAGCGAGGACACTGAGGTAGAAACGAACTCCGAACAGGACTATGAGATTGAGGACGATGACAGCGAAATATCCGATGAAGAAAGTGAGGAACTTGACGAATGAAACTTGTAATTGCAGAAAAACCTTCTGTGGCAAAGACGATTGCGAATGTAATCGGAGCTACAAAACACAATGACGGGTACTTATCAGGAAACGGCTATGCCGTTTCTTGGTGCTTCGGTCATTTAGCGGAGTTTGCACAGGCTGAGAGCTATAACGAAAGCTACGGCAAATGGAAATACGAGGACTTACCCATTATCCCCGACGCTTGGCAGTATGCAGTAAGCGAGGACAAGAGAAAACAGCTTGAGATTATATCAGGCCTGATGCGTGATGAAAATGTAACGGAGATAATAAATGCCTGCGATGCCGGGCGTGAGGGTGAATTGATTTTCAGAACGGTATTTAATATTGTCGGCTGCAAAAAGCCTATGATGCGTCTGTGGATTTCATCAATGGAGGATACGGCTATACAGGATGGTTTTAATAACCTTCGTCCCGGAAGTGAATACGATAACCTTTATTATGCCGCTCTTTGCAGAAGTAAGGCAGATTGGCTTGTCGGTATCAATGCTACAAGACTTTTTTCCGTACTGTATCACAGGACGCTAAATGTCGGCAGAGTTGTATCACCTACGCTTGCTATGATAGTACAGCGTGAAGCTGAAATAAAGGCATTTAAAAGCGAACCGTTCTACAAAGCGGTTCTTAACTTTGACAACTTTAAGACAGAAAGTGAACGCTTTGCCGATGAAGAAAGCGCAACGGCGGTTGCACAAACTTGTAACCGTGAAGAAGTAACAGTAAAATCGGTTGAGCGTAAGCAGAAAAATGAAAAAGCGCCTACCCTTTACGATTTGACAACACTTCAAAGAACTGCAAACAAGACTCTGGGTTATACGGCACAGCAAACACTTGATTATTTGCAGTCGCTATATGAAAAGAAGCTATGTACCTATCCGAGAACGGACAGTAAATTCTTGACGGAGGATATGAAAAGCTCTGTCGCTGATATTGTCGCAGTATCGGCAGATGTTCTTGGTTTAGCGTCCCCGAATAGTATTGATGCCGATAAGGTTTGCGATAACAAAAAGGTATCAGACCACCACGCAATTATCCTCACAAAGAGCGTTAAAAGTGCGGATATTCAGTCGCTTATAGCAGGCGAGCGTGAAATATTGAAGCTCATTGCAACAAGAACACTTTGCGCTGTCAGCGAGCCTTACGCTTATACCGAAACATCGGCGGTGTTCTCATGCGGTGGAACGGAATTTACCGCAAAAGGAAAATCTGTTGTCAATCTCGGTTGGAAAGCGTATGTTAAGGCTGATGAAACGGCTGTAAATCTCCCCGAATTATATGAAGGTCAAATGCTTAATACAAACTACATCTCTGTTACTGAGGGCAAGACAACGCCCCCGAAACATTTTACGGAGGACACATTACTATCTGCTATGGAAAAGGCAGGCGAAAAAGATATGCCTGATGAAGCGGAGCACAAAGGCTTGGGAGCTCCGGCAACAAGAGCGTCCATCATCGAAAAGCTCGTATCCGTTGGCTTTGTTACAAGGAAAAAGGAACAGAAAACAGTTAATCTTATTCCGGATGGTATCGGCACTTCTCTTATTACGGTACTCCCTGAAGAATTGCAGTCCCCGCTCTTAACTGCTATGTGGGAACAGAAACTTCTGCAAATAGAACACGGAGATATGAACGCTGATGACTTCATAGGCGAAATTAGAGATATGGTTGAAGGTCTTGTCCGCAATTACAAAGCTGTTGACGGAGCAGAAGTGTTATTTCCATCAGGAAGAACCGTTGTGGGCAAATGCCCTCGTTGCGGAAGCGATGTAACTGAAAGCAAAAAAGGCTACTTTTGCGAGAAGAACGATTGTAGATTTGCTCTGTGGAAAGACAATCGCTTCCTGACCACAAAGAGAGTAAGCCTTACAAAGAAAATGGCTGAAACGCTGCTAAAGGACGGTAAAGCCTATGTCAGCGGGATTTATTCCGAGAAAACAGGAAAAAAATACGATGCGTATATTGTAATGTCCGATGACGGAACAAAAACATCATTCAGCCTTGATTTTAACAAAAACCTGTAAGGAGGGATTTTAAATGGCTGAAAACAAGAAAACGGAAGTCATGCAAGAAACTGAGGGAAAGAAAACAAATAAACAGCGGTTAAAAGATATTACCGACAGCATTGAAAATGGTATAAAAGAATTGTTTGACTCTGACAAATACAAGCAGTATCTTCAAACAATGAGCCGTTTTCATAGATACAGCGTGAACAACCAAATGCTTATCTATATGCAAAATCCAAACGCAACGCTTGTTGCAGGCTTTAATAAATGGCACGACCAATTCGGGCGTAATGTCAAAAAAGGCGAAAAAGGCATTAAGATTATCGCTCCAACACCTTTTAAGAAAAAGGTTGAAGAAACAAAACTTGATCCTGACACAAAGCTCCCTATGCTTGATGATAGCGGAAAACCCATTACAGAAGAAAAGGAAATACAAATTCCTATGTTCAGGGTTGTTTCGGTATTTGATGTAAGTCAGACTGCCGGAAAACCCTTACCGCAGCTTGCAAGTGATTTGTCGGGCAATGTGCAAAATTACGATGCGTTTATGGAAGCAATAAAACGCAGCTCCGCCGTTCCAATATCCTTTGAACCACTGAACGGTATGGACGGATATTTCTCTCTTGACGAACAGAAAATTGTTATCCGTGAGGGTATGAGCGAGGTTCAGACCGTATCGGCGCTGTTGCACGAGTTGGCGCACTCAAAGCTGCATAATCGAAAAGACCGGGACGAGGAGCTTAAATCCGATGAGCAGGAAACCGAAACATCAAAACTGAACAGAAACACCGAGGAGGTTCAAGCTGAAAGTATTTCCTTTGCCGTCTGTGCGTACTATGGCATTAAAACGGACGAGAACAGTTTTGGGTATATTGCTACTTGGAGCAAGGATAAGGAAATGCCGGAACTCAAGGCTTCTCTTGAAACAATCAATAAGACCTCAAATGAAATGATTAACAATATAGATACGAACTATGCCGAAATCAGAAAGGAACGAGGTCTTGACAATGAAATGATTGAACTTGATGAAGCGATGTTTGAGAACAGTATTAACTATCTGCATATACAACGGACAGACGATAATGCTTGGGACTATTCTATTTATGATAAGGAGAACTTGAGACTTGTCGATGGCGGACAGGTAGATAACCCCGATATGAAACTCGAACAGATAAAGGAACAGATTATTTCTGAATACTCTGTCAAGCTACCCTACGGCGAACCAATGTCTGATAGCGAGAAGAACAGACTGCTTGATGATATTTCTGAAAAGGCATTATCGCAAATGTCTGTGGATTTGCCCGATCCGAACATTACTTTATCGGATATGAAAGCATACGGGTATGAATATGAAAATATGTTGCCGCTTGAAAAAGAAGCGGCGCGCAGACTCATTGAAGAAATGGACGCAACGATTTATATGCTCCACAGCGATAATACCGAGTCAATGGTAATTGATTTAGCTGAGATAAATGATTTTGACGGTATATTTGGTATTGAAAAGCAGGGTTGGGAGGCTGTAAAGGACAACTATCTGAAAAATGCCGAGATGTCTATGGAAGACGATTACGACATGATTGACGGAATTGTAAATAACGGCGATAATAAACCTACGGTGGCGGAACTTGAAGCTGATGTAAAGGACAGCAAATCAATTTCTCTGCTTGACTTTGCAGACGCTATTGAAGCTGAAAGCAAAGAAGAAAAACAGCCAAAGCCGGAAAAAGCGACTGAGGAAAAGCCATCACTTCTTGCAAAGCTCAATCGTCCCTTGCCGCCACAACAGGATAAAACACAACCAAAATCCAAAGAAAGAGAGATGTAGTAAAATGCAAAACTTAACACACAACGAAATGAACCTTCTGTGTATTTATCAGAAGAACACGAGGATCGGAACAATGGACTCTATCACGGTAATGCAGCAGTATCTTGAAAAAGACGAAACCGAGCTTGCCGAAATGTCCAATTCGCTATTATCAAAGCTCGAAAAGATGACTGATGAGGAATTTGACGGGCTTGAAAAGTTCCCGGACTTTAATTATTGATTTGGCAAGGATATTTTCTGAAACTGCTTGTAATTATGCCATTTTTATAGTATAATATAATTAGATTTTTATAATAAATATGTTATCAATATAAGGAGTAGTAAATATGACCAACGATGCTCTTCTTGAGCTAATCAGCCAAGGTGAAGGTGTAACAACAGAATTTAAAGAATGTAAAAACGAAATATCATCAGAAGTTTATCCTACGGTATGCTCGTTTTCTAATCGTTTTGGCGGTCATATTTTTATGGGCGTAAACGATGCAGGTGAAGTAATAGGTATTAATCCGAATTGCGTGAAAGATATGAAAAAAAATTTTGTCAATATGCTGAACAATCCGCAAAAAATTTCACCAACGCTTTATTTGCCTGTTGAAGAATATGAAATTGACGGCAAAATCATATTATATGTATATGTACCAAGGAGTTCACAGGTTCATACTTGTAATAAAATTATATACGATCGCATAGAAGACGCAGATGTGGATATAAGCAAGTCTACATCTCAAATGTCAGAGCTATACATGCGTAAACAAAGTGATTTTACTGAGAAGAAGATGTTTCCGTATTTATCAATCGAAGATTTGAATATGTCCCTAATGAAGCGTGTCAGAAATATGGCGAAAAGTAAAGATGCAAACCATCCGTGGATACAAATGAACGATTTGGAGATTTTACGGAGTGCAGGACTATACGAGCGAAATTTTGCTACCGGTGAAGAAGGCTTCAATCTTGCGGCAGTTCTTCTGTTTGGCAAAGATGAAACAATTAAATCGTGCCTGCCTGCATATAAAACGGATGCAATCTATCGTGTTGACAATGTAGACCGTTATGATGACAGAGAGGACATTCGCACAAATCTGATTGACAGCTATGATAAACTGATTGAATTTATCTGCCGACACACTGATGATAAATTTTTTCTTGATGGGACACAGCGTATAAGCGTGAGAAGTATAATTGCCCGTGAAATTGTAAGCAACATCTTGATGCACCGTGAGTATTCAAGTCCGTATCCGGCAAAACTGATTGTGGAAAAGAATAAAATTCTTACCGAGAACGCAAATAAGACATACCATTACGGACTGATTAAAGCAGATAGTTTTACACCATATCCCAAAAATCCGATAATCGCTAATTTCTTCAATAACATCGGCAGAGCAGATGAATTGGGATCAGGCGTGCGTAATTTATATAAATATACTAAAATGTATGCCGATAGTGAACCCATAATATTTGAAGATGATGTGTTTAGGGCAGAAATTCCGTTATTTAAAAATGCTAATAGCGATAAAATAGCGATAAATAGCGATAAAATAGCGATAAAAGATCTTAATGATAGAGAAATAATTATTTATCGGTTTATTGCGGAAAATGGTTCTATATCCAACTCACAAGCTTGTAAATTGCTTAATCTCAAAGCAGCGACAGTAAGAAATATTTTCAGCAAAATGGTTGATAAATCAGTAATACAGCCTACAGGCGAAAACAGAAGCAGAAAATATATATTGACAAAATAATAGCTTAAACAATCAGAAAGCGGTTCTTTTCATTAAGAGCCGCTTTTTTCTTTGCATTAACGAGAAAGGAGTAAAATGCTATGGCTAATTATCAAGAGTATATGCAGTACGCCGATGAAACGGCGTTAAGCCTTACACGAAACTCGCAGAATTGGACAGCTTTTCTGACAACTGCTGCAAGGCTATATAAGTATCCGTACAACGAGCAGCTTATGATATATGCACAGCGTCCCGATGCAACGGCTTGTGCTGAATTTGATGTTTGGAATAAGCGTATGGGACGATATATCAGGCGAGGTTCAAAAGGTATTATGCTTGCCGATGCAAAGGGCGCAAGGTATGTTTTCGATGTTGCAGACACGGGAACGAGAGATAAAAGCAGACCGTTTAAGTTGTGGGAGTATTCGGACGAATATGATTCGGCTGTACAGGAAATGTTTACGGACAAATACGGTTCTGACAACAGAGTATTTTTCAGTATGGTAAATGACGCTGTGCGTAAATCGGCAAACGAGTATTGGCGGGATAACCGCAAAAATATAATCGACATCGTTGCAAATTCCTTCTTGGAAGGGTATGATTATTATAACATTAAGGTTAAATTCATTGATGCCGTAAGTGTGAGCGCCACCTACGCTGTATTATCAAGATGTGGCTTTGAGCCTGATGAATATTTTGAACACGAGGACTTTTTAAGCATTTTTGATTTCAATACGGTAGATACCATATCGGAGCTTGGTACGGCAACGAGTGAGATTAACCAACAGATATTGAGAAATATCGAAAGAACAATCAAAAATTATGAGCGAGCGCAGCTTGCGGAAAGGACTGAGAATTATGGCAGAACTGACTTACACGAGGAACGGGGACTATTACGTTCCGAACCTGAGCTATCCCGAAATGAAAGCAACATATGGGAAGTACGGAATGATGAGAGAAGATTATCTCAAGAAGCACAAGACGGGGCTTTGGAACAGAATGACACTTCACGGCGAGCTTATACCGCACCTGAACGAGATCGACAAGACAGCGAGAGAGCGGATAGCCCTGATGATGCCGAAGCTGATAGCGGAAGCAGGAATAACGGAGGAACTGAAAATGACCGACCAACTCAAATGGGTGGGTATGATGAACAACTGCAAGGCGCAAGCGGAGGAAACAATACTGAACGAGCTAATATACAGTTAAGTCTATTCCCCACAGAGAATGAACAAATCAAAATAATTGATGAAGCGGAGAGCAAAAATGATTTGCCCTTCGCTTTTTCTATATCCGATACAGATTTGGAAAATCTGCTTCGTATCGGCTCAAATACAGCCGATGCCCGTATGATTATCGTAACGGAGTTTAGCAAAAACAAAGGCTTGGAAAGCAATGCGGAATTTCTCAAAAGCATTTATCACGGAGGCTATGGTATTAAAGGTGAGATTGATGATTTTTCAGCTTGGTACACTGATGACGGTATTCATATCAACAGAGGAACTACGGCGAGATATTCGGAAAACGCACAGATATATTCTTGGACTGAAATTGCCGAAAAGATAACAAATATGCTTGATGACGGCACATTTGCAAGCAATGTCGAGCTTGCGGAAGCTCCGGGTTTCGAGCACAAACAGCTTGCGGAAAAATTGTGGTATATGTATCGTGATATTTCCGATGAAGCAAAAGAACTTGGATATATGTCCCCACTTCGCAGAGAACGCTTTTTAGGATTTCCCGAAGAAACCGCAGATATTGCTGATAAGCTCAATATTCCCGAATTTAGGGACAGTATTATTACAGAGCTGACTTCTCTTTCAACAGATTATGAGCAAGATAAAAGCCTTTTGCATTACCACGCTCATAAACCAGCGGAAATTCTAAGACGAGCAAAGGAGCTTACAACCGAGAGAATCGCTTACACATCTGATATGGCAGAGATACCCGAAGCTGTGCCGTTTATCACGGATGATGAAATAGATATGAATTTAAGCGGTGGCAGTAATATTGCCGGAGGAAAAGGTCGAATATACTCCTATTTTACTTCAACACACACCTTAACCGAAAAAGCAGCCTTTTTAAAAAATGAATATGGTATTGGCGGCAGCTCTCATTCTTTATCAGGTGCAAGCGAAAGTTATCAGGATCATAGTGCAAAAGGTATAAGCTTTAAAAAAGGTGATTGTACGGAAATACAAATGTCTTGGAATAATGTTGCAAAAAGGATAACCGAGCTTGTTCGTACTGACAGGTATTTAACTGCTGAAGAAAAGCAACAGTATAATGAATTACAGAGAAAACGGACTTTTGACGGACTGTACGGCGAGTATAACGCTGTTAAAGAAGTACACCCTTCGGATATGGTTCTGTTTCAGGTCGGAGATTTCTTTGAAATGTTCGGTGAGGACGCAAAAGCCGCAGCCGAAGTCTTGGAAATACATCTCGCTCAAAGAGAGATTAAAGATGTCGGCAAGGTGGATTTTTGCGGTATTCCGTCATTCACTCTTGAAAGTAATGTTGAAAAGCTCCGTGAGCATTTTCCTGTTACGATTTCTGCTATTGACAGCGCCACAAATCAGCGTAACACATACTCAATGGCAAAGCTCGTGCCGGAGGTTGAGAAAAAGTCAGAGGTCGAACAGAAAACAGAGATAACACAAACTGATATTGAAGCCTTTATCAAGAATTGGAACAGCGATATTTCAAGCAAACAGCGTGTAAACGAATATATGACAGAACACGGCAGAGAGCGTGGAACGGCGGCGTGGCTTGCAAATGAATACGGAAACAACGCTGATATGTTTATCGTAACTTATGAAGGCTTACAGCCTGTTGAACTCACTTGGGTAAAGGTTCAGAAAACTCTTATACAAATGGTGTCCAACGATACTTTCCTTGATGAAAATGAGCGTTCTGTTGAAACGAACGAATTAACCTTGGAGGGAATGTCTGATGAGGAAACGGTAACAACATCAATCAGATTGCAAAGCGGCTCAACAACTTACAGAGTATTTATGCTTCAGATATTGCTGATATAAAAGAAAAGCAGACGCAGATAACGGAAATGGTTAGAGTTATATATCTCAAACTCGCAAAACTTTAAACTACGGCGACAGGGATTTCGGCATCCTTGTCGCTATACATAGAATTGTGTAAAATATATATAGAACAAAGGAAAGGTGGTCTGAGTTATGAAAACGGCTATGAAAATCATATTTGCCCCAATTATGGCTCTTATGTGGATAGTGCTAAAAATGGGCGTGTGTATAACATATATATCCGGCTTGGCTCTCGGCATTATAAGCGGAATAATTGCTATAATCAGCATAGCTTATATATTCACAGGCACTATAACAAATGGCTTCATAGGACTTGTAATTGCCTATCTTTTAAGTCCCTACGGAATACCGATGTTTACGATAATGATATTAGGTGTAATTCAGAGGGCAAGAGTTAATTTACAAAGCTGTATTTATAGGTAAATTAACTTCTATCCAACTTGGACAGAAGTTGAAAATATATTAAAAATGGAGGTTTTCACTATGAAAAAACTATCAAAAACCATCATCGCATTATTGCTCACAGTAGCAGTTTCACCGACAGCGTTAGCCGCAGAAATTCCTGTAGAGTCCGCTCCCTGTAATGCAACGATTGAAAGTATTGCAATAACAGAACAACTCATATCTGAGGAATTAACGGCGGTACAGAACGGCATGGGCTATCAACCAGCTTGGTCAAAGGCAAGCAGAAAAATATTTGATGCCGTAATCAACAAACAGACCAACGGTTACGGATACGCAGACCTTGCCAACATCACCCGAAACGCACTTATTCAATACAGAGATATGTATTTAAGACCTGACTACTATAATACACAAAACGAGAGAGTGTATAACCTAATCGTTGACTTAATCATAGAGGTTCACAATGGTAAAGACTATAACGAAGCTCTAAACGAAGCATACATAAGAATTTATCAAAGTATTGATCCGAGCTATGTGCTGAATACGGAAATCGCGGTGGATAAAATTTACTTAAATATTCCGGCGGCAGATGTGGTAATGTTTTCAAGAGCAAGGAAATTCCTGCTTGAAGCAATACCGCAAACTTAACAACATAACAGAACTTGGGCGGCAACGATGTCGCCCTTTTTCTTTTTTAATAATTCACAGCTGATAATTAAACGGTTTAGGCGATTTCACTTATTGTTTTTATGCAAAGATAGTGATATAATTTAAGAAAAACAAATCGGAATTTGAATGCTACGGAGGAATATAAAATGATTCTCGATTATAGTTCTTATATAACAGAAAGAGGAACAAAAGGTCTTGTAAATTTTTATAATGCAGATACAAACACATATATATTTAAGCATGATTCTATATGTCCATTTTGTAAGAAGAAAATTGATAATATAGTTTACCAAAAATCTAAATCCGAAACTCCAGAATGGCTATTTGGGACATTTGATGAATTTGAATATGTTATTCAGTGCCCAGAATGTGGTTGGTGGGAGTATAAATATTCAAATCATAGTGATGCAATCCTTGATGGAATTCGCGCTTCGGATATTGAGTATTCATCTGCAATTCTAAAAAGTTACAATGATAATGCAATTGAAATACCTATAAATGCTTTAAGGCAATATATTTCAAAAAGTCCCGATATTATTTACAAAATAGATGCACACAAAATGGAGGATTTGGTACGATCAGTTTTTTCTGATTTTTATCCATCATGTACTGTAAAAAAATTTGGTCAGACAAGAGATGGTGGTAAAGATGGATTAATTATTGACGAAAGTGGAAAGCAATTTTTAATTTCTATTAAACGTAGAGAATCTGCTGATGCATCTGAAGGTGTTGCTACATTGCGAGATCTTATCGGAGCAACCGTTATTGAGGAAAATATTGGTGGGTGCATTGTTGTTTCTACGGCTAATCGTTTCACAGAACCAGCAAAACAATATGCTCAAAAAGTTATTTCTAAAAATGTTATAGAAACATTTGATTTGATTGACTGTAAAGAATTTTTGCGAATACTTGATCTGACCAGAAATAAATTGCCAAATACATGGGATAAACTAATCAAACTATAAACTATAGTAGAGGCAATTTCTAATTTGTCGAATAGATAAAACTAAATATAACACACATGAGCAACCAACAGCGGTTGCTTTTTTTGTATGCGATCGAACAACACATTTTATAGAAAAGGAGATTTATATATGGCAACAACAAGAGTAATTACTATGCACATCAATAAAGGGAAAACAGTCGCTCAATGCCTTGCGGACAGAACGGACTATGCACTCAATCCCGACAAGACGGATAACGGTCAGCTTGTATCATCTTATGAATGTAATACCGATACAGCGGATGCAGAATTTGCATTATCAAAGCGAGAGTATTTTAAGAATACAGGACGGAGGCAAAAGGGCGATATTATAGCTTATCAGGTTCGGCAATCTTTTAAGCCCGGCGAGATTACTCCCGAAAAAGCAAACGCAGTCGGCTATGAATTTGCAAAGCGGTTTACAAAAGGAAATCACGCTTTTATCGTCTGTACGCATATTGACAAAGCCCATATCCACAATCATATCATTTGGAATTCAACGAACCTTGACTGTAACCGCAAGTTTAGGGATTTTTGGAGTATGGCTAAAGTGGTACGAATGTTAAGTGATATAATCTGCTTTAAGCACGGACTTTCAATAATTGATAGACCGAAAAGACACGGTAAGAGCTACAATACTTGGCTTGGCGAAAAGGAATATAAAAGTAATCGTAATTATTTGATAGAAGCGATAGATAAGGCTTTAGAGCAAAAACCTAAATCCTATGATGAGTTCTTTTCCTTGATCCGTGAGGAAGGCTACACAGTCGTTCCGGGTAAACACCTGACTTTCTCGCATAAGCGGCAAAAGAGAAATATTCGTGTTCGCTCTTTAGGTGCGGGGCATTCTGAACAGGATATTCAGGCTGTCATTCTCGGTAACAAGGTTCACTCACCGAAAAACAAGAAAAAACAATATGAAAAAACCAATCTGTTATCCGATATTGAAAAAATGATAAATTCAGGAAAAGGCGTGTCTTATGAAAATTGGGCTAAGAAATTCAGCGCAAAGCAAATCGCTAAGAGTATCATTTTTTTGAAAGAACACAATTTCGCAAACTATGATGAATTTGCAAAAGGCGTAAAGGATAAACAACAGGAATATGCAGAGCTTGCAGAAAAGATAAAATTAGCAGAGAAACGTCTTTCGGAAATCGCAGTTTTGAAAAAACATATCATCAATTATTCAAAGACTAAAGATATTTATGTTGGTTACAGAAAAAGTGGATATTCAAAAAAGTACCTTGCCGAACACGAAGCGGATATACTAATTCATAAAGCTGCGAAGAAAGCATTTGATGAATTGAAGCTCGACAAGCTCCCCGCGATAAAGCGGCTAAATAGCGAATACGCAGAGCTGCTTTCAGAGAAGAAGGCGAATTATGCCGAGTATATCAAGCTCCAAAAAGAGGCCAGAGAAATGCTACTGCACAAGCAGAATTATGAATATATACTCGGTATTGAAGCGGACAAAAATGACAAAACTGACCGCCATCGTAATATTGAAAAATAGCACCGTAAGGGGCGTAGCTCAAAGATGAAATCTTTGTTCTTGGGGTTTGGGGAATTATCACCAACAAGCAAAATATGAAATCTCGCT
>CAYUSE010000010.1:0-8833 GCA_964447095.1 uncultured Lachnospiraceae bacterium
GGTCAGTTGCAAGATATACCGTGTCGGCTTTTTTTGCTTCCTTTTTTAACTGTGTAAGAAGCTGTCCCTTTCCTCGGATTGTAATATATTTCGGTTCAAAATTATGTTCTGTGTCAACGCCGAGCTGACTTTTCGGTAAGTCAATTATATGTCCCATTGATGCCATAACAGTGTAATCACTGCCAAGATATTTTTTTATGGTTCCTGCCTTAGCAGGTGACTCCACTATCAAAAGCTTTTTCTTTGCCATTTTTTACTCCTTTCAAAAATCAATTATAACTTTAACTGATAATTATTTCCCGGCAGCTTTTTAATAAGCGCCTTTATTTCAAGCATTGAAAGCAAAGTATTAACTTCGCCTGCTGGTTTATCAAGTTCTCTTACAATGTCATCTATATGTTTATTTGACTCAATAAGCAATTTTATTATATCCTTTTCTTCATTCTTTAAAAACGAATATTTTTTGTCCTCAATCGTTACAATTTGTTCGTTTTGAATATGTATTTTCTCTTCATCTTCAATTTTATAAGAAGGTAAATTCTGTGTTTTAATAACAACCTGTATTTTGGGAGGCTTTAACAGTTTTGCGGCATAAGGATATTCTTCCATAATATCCATGGCATTCATGACAAGCTTTGCGCCCTGCTGAATAAGCTTATTTGTTCCTATGCATTTCGGCGCGTAAATATTACCCGGAACAGCAAAGATGTCACGCCCGTTTTCCAGCGCATATCTCGCTGTAATACTTGTTCCGCTTCTTTCACCTGCCTCCGTGACAAGCAGTCCCTTGGAAAGTCCTGCAATTATACGGTTTCTTTCCGGAAAATGTCCGCCAAGCGCCGAACTTCCGGGAGGATACTCCGTAATTACCGCACCATGCTCGCATATTTCCTTAAATAAATTCGCGTTTTCGGGCGGATAAACGACATCAATACCACTGCCTATTACCGCAATTGTTTTTCCGCCGGCTCTCAAAGCCGCCCATGACGCCTCGCTGTCAAGTCCGCGCGCCATTCCGCTTACTATTGTAACACCCATTTTTGTCAAATCACGGCTTATTTTACTTGTTACAAGCCGTCCGTAATCTGTGCATTCTCTGGCTCCTATAATTCCTATCGGCAAAAGTCTGTCCCAATTCATTATTTCGCCTTTTATGTAAAGAACGTATGGCGGATCAATAATATTCCTGAGCATATCGGGAAAATCTATCGCGTCAAATGTGAGAATTTTAGCGCCTGCCTTTTCTGTTTTTGCTATTACCTCGCGCGCTTCGGTCAAATCCTTATCCATAAGCGCTTTCTTATCACCTTGTCCTATTTTCTCTATATCATTATATTCAGAAGCGTTATAAATATCCTCAATAGTTTCAAAGCGATCCCAAAGACATGTTATTTTTGTAGCTGTTATTGACGGTTTAATTGTAAGCCATATCCAATATAATACATGTTCTTCCATAAATTCCTCCGTCTCGCTCTCTTAACTATAATCAATGTCTACTAACAAACAATACTACAAATTTCCAAAAATGTCAAGTCCTTTGTCTTATAAGCTCATACATAAGTATTCCTGCTGCAACCGAAACATTGAGCGATTCCGCATTGCCCAAAATCGGAATTTTAACACATTCACAAATATTTTGTATGTCCTGGCTTATACCGTTCGCTTCATTTCCTACTATTATAATTGAAGGTTTTGTAAAGTCCGCTTCCCTGTAATCAACCGTATTTTTACCGAGCGCACCGCCGATAAGATTAAAGCCGTTTTCTTTAAGCCTTTTTAAATAATCTGTGCTTTTATCCGTAAAAATATCAATATTAAAAAACGAACCCATGCTTGAACGTACCGTTTTCGGGCTGTATATGTCAACGCAGCCCTCCGACAATATAACGCCGCCGAAGCCTGCCGCGTCAGCCGTGCGGATAATCGTTCCCATATTACCCGGGTCTGTCACATTGTCACAGTAAACATACGCCTTTTTTAAATCAAGCGGCTTCTCTGTATTTTTCATTTTTATAACCGCTAAAATTCCCTGCGGTGTTTTTGTGTCGCATAATTTATTAAAAATATCCGTTTTAAAAATCAGCGGCTTTTCAGGATAAGCGAAATTTTCTCTGACGTAAAAATCCTCCGATACGGCAATAAGCGAAATTTCACAGTTTGATTTTACCGCGTCCGATACGGATTTTATGCCTTCAACCGTATATTCGCCGTACTCCGCGCGGTTTTTCTTCTGCCAAAGCAATTTAATATATTTATATTTTGAATTTGACGCAGATGTTATAACTTCCATTACTTTACTCCTTTAACAAAACAGGGTCAAATTTCAGATAATCAGATGATACAAGTCTGTATTCTATGCCGTTTACCGTCCCCTCAACCGCGTTCCTGTGCGACGCGCTGTGCAGATGCCCGTAAATGCACTTTGTCACGGGATATTGCTTCATCATTTCTACAAATTCATTGCTTTCATGCTGCAATGACATCGGCGGATAATGCGTAAACACATAGATTTCACGGCAGTCCGCCGCAGTTTTAAGGGACAGTTCAAGACGCAAAACCTCACGGTCAAATATCTTTCTGTCGTCGTCTTTGAAATTATCCCATGCGGGATATATCCAGCCGCGCGTACCGCACAAAGCTATGTCCTCATACCGAAACGAGTTGTTCTGCATAAACGATATTGTGTCAAAGCCGTTATCTTTTATAAATTCGCCGAGCTTATTCATGGTCGTCCACCAATAATCATGATTGCCCTTTAATAAAATCTTTTTGCCGTTCAATTTATTCAGAAATTCAAAATCCTTATATGACTGTTCAAGATATGTCGCCCATGAAAAATCGCCCGGCATTACCACTATATCGTTTTCCTTTATTTTGCGCTGCCAGTTATCGGCAAGACGCTCAACATAGTTTTCCCATGACGCGCCGAATACGTCCATAGGCTTGTCAATTCCGAGCGGTAAATGCAAATCCGCGATTGCATACAATGCCATAGCTGTTCTCCTTTGAAATTTATGCCCTTATTTTACCATAAAAAATGGAGATATGCAAGTATCCCCATTTAATTATGATATTTTTCCGCTATCATCATATCCTTGACTTTCATCAAACGTACCTGATTTGAGCGTTCGTTTTCGCTTAATTTCATTGTAATATATTTTATATTCTCCTGCGCCTCGGGAATTGTGATATGCTCCAAAGCGTTTACGCGTCTTCGCGTTTTTTCTATTTCGTCCGCTATGAGAGAGCATGCGTGCTCAAGCTCGGCAAGACGCAGCATGTCGGGAATTATATCACGCATTTTATCCGCCGCTTTATCAAGCGATACCGAAGTAAACGCGTAACCGTAGGACGGAATGTCATTATATGATTTAAGCGTCAGGCGTGGAATGGAAACGCTCATGACATTTTGAATTTCAGCGTCAATTTCCATTTCGCGTTTAGGCGCGCAAAGCGCGGAATTAACCGCCTCGTCCGACATTTCGGCGCGCGCTCTAATAAAATCCAGACGGCTTTCCTCCAAAGCCGCCTCGACTTTTTCGCGAAGCGTCAGGCACTCCTGTATCATTTCCAAAAACTGCCGCATAAGCTCGTCGCGCTTATCTTTTAACAGCTTATGACCGCGCTGCGCGGTCATAAGCTTGCGCTTTATACGGTTCAGCTCCATTCTTGTTGGTATAATCATGATTTTACCTCGTAATACATATCAAGATACTTGTCGTCAATTCTCTTTAATTCGCTTCTCGGTAGCATTCTGAGCAATTCCCAGCCTATGTCAAGCGTTTCCTCTATGCTTCGGTCGGTTGAATACCCTTGCGAAACATATTCCTTTTCAAAGCGGTCTGCAAATTTCGCATAAATCAAGTCAATTTCCGATAATGCCGACTCGCCCAAAATCGTCATAAGCTCCTTCGCGTCCTTTCCGCGTGAATACGCGGAAAATAACTGGTTCATTGTATTTGAATGGTCGGCGCGTGTTTTGCCCTCGCCTATTCCCTTATCTTTAAGTCTTGAAAGCGACGGAAGAACGTCAATAGGCGGTTCTATACCCTTTCTGTAGAGTTCGCGGCTGAGAATTATCTGTCCCTCGGTAATATAGCCCGTCAGGTCGGGTATCGGGTGCGTCTTGTCGTCCTCGGGCATGGTGAGCACGGGAATCATGGTGATTGAGCCCGTCTTGCCGCGCTGTCTGCCTGCGCGCTCGTATAGCGACGCAAGGTCTGTGTACATATAACCGGGGTATCCGCGTCTGCCGGGGACTTCTTTTCTCGCCGCGCTTATTTCTCTGAGGGCATCGGCATAATTTGTGATGTCCGTTATAATTACAAGCACGTGCATATTCTTTTCAAACGCGAGATATTCAGCCGCCGTAAGCGCAATTCGCGGCGTTGCTATTCTTTCAACGGCAGGGTCGTTTGCAAGATTTATAAATACGACCGTTCTGTCAATCGCGCCCGTTTTCTTAAACGAGCTTATAAACGCGTCGGACTCCTCAAACGTAATTCCGACCGCCGCAAAAACTACCGCAAATTCATCGTCCGTTCCCCTTACCTTTGCCTGCGCCGCTATCTGCGTTGCAAGCTCGGCATGAGGAAGTCCCGAAGCGGAAAATACAGGTAGTTTCTGTCCTCTTACGAGCGTGTTAAGCCCATCAATCGCGGAAATTCCCGTTTCGATAAATTCCTCGGGATAGCTCCTCGCCGACGGGTTCATCGGCAGTCCGTTAATATCCATTTTCTTTTTAGGAATTATCTGCGGCTTGCCGTCAATCGGATTTCCAAGACCGTCAAATACGCGTCCGAGCATATCCTCGCTGACGCCAAGCTCCATGCTGTGACCCAAGAACCGAACGCGGCTGTTTTCGAGGTTTATTCCTGCCGAATTTTCAAAAAGCTGAACAAGCACATTTTCGCCGTCTATTTCAAGAACACGGCAGCGGCGTTTTTCGCCGTTTGACAATATTATTTCGCCAAGCTCGTCATACGCCGCGTCCTCAACGCCCGTTACAGTCATAAGAGGTCCCGCAATTTCCTTGATTGTTCTGTATTCTTTTGGCATTATTTTTCACCTCCCGCTTTTGAAAGCTGTGATGCGATTTCACGTTCAATCTCATTATACGCTTTCTCTATATTCTCATTCGGCGTATATTTATATCGTCCGATTTTTTCTCTTACTTCCAGCTTTAAAATCTTGTTTATATCTACGCCCTGATTTAACGCCTCGACAGCCCTGTCGTTAAATTCAAGTATAAGGCGCATCATATAAAGCTGCTTTTCGGGCGGTGTGTACGTATCAATCTCATGGAAAGAGTTCTGATGCAGAAAATCCTCGCGGATTGAGCGCGCCGTTTCCATTTTCAGTCTGTCGTCAGGCGACAACGCATCAATTCCGACCATTTTCACGATTTCCTCAAGCTCCGCCTCCTCCTGCAAAATAAGCATCATGCGGCTGCGGTATTTGAGCCAGTCCTCCGACACATTTTCCTTAAACCAATCAGCAAGGCTTGTAAGATAAAGCGAATAGCTGTTAAGCCAGTTTATAGCGGGAAAGTGACGCTTATACGCAAGATTGCTGTCAAGTCCCCAGAACACCTTTACAATTCTGAGCGTCGCCTGCGAAACAGGCTCGGAGATGTCGCCGCCGGGCGGCGATACCGCGCCGATTACCGACAGCGCGCCTGTTCTTTCGCCGCTGCCCTCTGTTATTACCTGACCCGCTCTTTCGTAAAACTGCGCAAGCCGGCTGCCTAAATACGCGGGATAACCCTCTTCACCCGGCATTTCCTGCAAGCGTCCCGACATTTCTCTTAAAGCTTCCGCCCAACGCGAGGTGGAGTCTGCCATAAGTGCGACTGAATAGCCCATATCACGGAAATATTCGGCGATTGTGATACCCGTATAAATTGAAGCCTCACGCGCCGCGACGGGCATATCGGACGTATTCGCGATAAGCACCGTCCTCTGCATAAGCGACGCGCCCGTTTTCGGGTCTTTCAGTTCGGGAAATTCATTTAAAACATCGGTCATTTCGTTTCCGCGCTCGCCACAGCCGATATAAACGACAATATCCGCCTCCGCCCATTTTGCAAGCTGATGCTGAATTACCGTTTTTCCGCTTCCGAACGGTCCCGGTACTGCCGCAACGCCGCCTTTTGCAATCGGGAAAAACGCGTCAATTACGCGCTGTCCCGTAATCAGCGGAACGGTCGGCGGCAGCTTCTTTTTATATGGTCTGCCGCGTCTTACGGGCCATTTTTGCAGCATTTGAACTTCCCTGTCGCCGTTTTCCGTTTCTATTACGGCGATTGTATCCGTAACCGTAAAATCACCCGATTTTATTTCCTTAATTTTTCCGCTTATTCCGTGCGGAACCATGATTTTGTGCGATACGACGGGCGTTTCCTCAACAGTTCCCAAAATATCGCCGCAGACCACATTGTCGCCGACCTTTAATGCAGGCTTAAACTCCCATTTTTTCTCATGGTCAACCGCGGGAACATAAACTCCTCTTTGAAGATTGTTGCCACACATCTCCATGATTTTTGTAAGAGGACGCTGTATTCCGTCATATATTGCGCCGATAAGCCCCGGCGCGAGTTCAACCGACAGCGGCTCACCCGTTGTTTCCACAATGTCCTCGGGCTTTAAACCCGAGGTTTCCTCATATACCTGTACCGATGCCGCATCCTCGTGCATTTCGATAACCTCGCCTATGAGGTGCTCACTTCCCACGCGCACAACATCATACATATTCGCGTCATTCATGCCGTCCGCAATAATAAGCGGTCCTGCAACCTTACGAATTTTTCCCATTTACTTTATCTTCCTTTCCTGCCAAAATTACAGTATATCCGCGCCTGCCGCCTTTTCGACCAGCCTGTGCAGATGCTTTATCCCGTCGCCATGCGACGCGCCGAAAGACGGTATGAACATAACCGCCGGCAATGCTCCCGTAACCATGCCGTCTACTGCTTTTGCATAATTTTTGGTTATAAATACAGCGGCATAATCACTATTTTGCGTTTTCCTGAAAGCTTTGGCACATTCTTCGTCATTGTTTACGGAAATAATTTCCATTCCCGCAGATGCAAAGCCGTAAATATCATCATAATTACCTATAACAGCCGCTTTCATATACACCATTCCTTTCCGTGAATTTTACATTCCGTTTGATTTTAATATTAAAATATATCTTATATTGTTTATCATACGTTCATATTCAAGTATAAAATATATCGCGGGCGCGGGAGAGAAAATATTATATTTCTCGCTGTCTAATAAGTCATTAAGCCGTCTTTCCTTTATTTTATCAACATTTTCAGCCGTCGCGCCGTCATAACCGACAGCCGTTAAAAATTCGCCGAGCGAATTTTCGCGCGCCGCTTTTATTAAAGCGTCAGCCGTAAAATATCCGCAGCTGCAAAGCATTGACGGTAAATCGTCTGTTTCGTCCGCGCGCAGTACCGTTTTTATGTCAGCCGCCGCAATTGCCTCATTGACATATTTTTTCAAAATCTCATGCGGCGTTTTTTCGCCGAAAGCCGCCATTGCGTCAAGACACGCCTTGTCGGCTATCGTATCGGACAGCTTTCCGTCACCCGTCCGCATAAGCGCGGTGTATGCTTCTCTTGCGGCTTTTGCCATATAGTCGGGCAGCGACAATTCATTGTTGTTTTCTATCGCGCTTATAATTTCATTTCCGCTTACGGGCACGTCGTCATAAAACATATCCGCATTGCTTTTTGAATACATCTTCTTTACCGCCGCTTTGAGATTATGAAACTGCTTTTCGTAAAAAATCACTTCAATTTCTTTTTTGTCCTCAATCAGCTCCGATATAAGCTTCGCGCGGCGTTTTTTCATTGCCGATACGATTTCATCAGTGCTTTTGCCTTCAAATCCCGCACTGTTGAGATTTTCTATACACTCGTCCATGTTTTTGCTCTCTTCAAGCGATTTTATTAAATCCGCAGACGGCAGAGAATTTTCAAGCGCTCTTACGCGCGATGAAGTATATGCGTAATTCATACATTTTCCTCCGTGCCGAGTATTTCAGAGGCGGCAAGCGACAATATCTCATCACCGTGCTCCTCAAAAAGCGATTTTAATGTACAGTTTTCCTCTATACCGCCGTAAACCGCGACAAATCCGCTGTCAATATCCCTTTCATGCGATATTGCATAATCGCAGCCTTTATCACGCGCCATTTGCCTAAGCTTATCTGAAAACTTCTCCGGCGGAGCGACAAAGCCTTTCGGGAAATACAGCGTGCATTTCCCGCTTCTCATTCGGGAATTAAGCAATTCCAAAAGCATTTTTTCATATTCGGCGGACGGCATATTTAAAATCTCATCATACGCCTTTTTTACCGCATTATTTAACAGTTTTTGCTTTTCTTCAAGCAGCACAGCGCGCCTTTTTGACGCTCTCGCCGCCTCGCCGCGTCTTTTAACGCGCTTGATTTCCTCTTCGCGTCTGCGGCTTTCGGTCTGCTCTATCAGAGAACATTCGTTTTCGGCGTTCCGTATTATTTCCGCCGCGTCCTTCTCCGCCTTCGATATTATGTCTTTTGCTTCATTTTCCGCTTCAAGCATAATATCGCCGATTATTTTGTTCATGTCAGCCATAAACTATCACCTCAATCATAAAGTTATTGCTGTTGTCGCAAGGATTGAAATAAGCAGCGCCAAAATAGCGTATGTTTCAACCATGGCTGGAAAAAGCATCGCTTTACCGAACTGCTCGGGCTTTCTCGCGACTATTCCGATAGCTGCTGCCGAGGTTTTTCCCTGATAAATTCCCGAAATAAGTCCGACAATTCCTATCGGCAGACA
>CAYUSE010000010.1:8933-24432 GCA_964447095.1 uncultured Lachnospiraceae bacterium
CCCGCAAGAAATACAGCCGCAGCCGCTCCCAACAATGCGTAAACAATTCCTAATTCCATTTTTTAGTCCTCCTTAATTTTAATATATTTTGTATTTTCTTTAAACGGATTGAATTTTCTTCCTCCGCCCTCATAAAACTTACCGAAAAACTCAACGTACTGCAAACGGTTTGTATGAACATACGCGCCGAGAAGATTTATGGCAAGATTAAATGTGTGTCCTACAACAAATACAAGCACAAACACGATAAATCCGACCGCTCCGTTACCTGCCATAACGCCCATTGAGTTTACAACCTGCGCGATAACGCCCGTCGCAAGCCCCAGCGCAAGCAGTCGTGAATATGACAGCAAATCGCTTAACCAGCTTGTTATGTCGTAAAGGCTGTACGCGCCCTTTGCAAGGCGTTTTGTGGGATTTTTAGAACTTCTGCCGCCTGTCAAAAGTATAATTACCGCGCCCGATATTGCGAGTATTTTGGCAATTAAATCGCCGGCTTTGCCAAGCTCTAAGCTGCTGCCCGCAAGCGACGCATAAATTGAGCTTTCCATCAATATCAGCAGCAGTCCTATAAGCAGCATAAACCATGACACAACATCGAATATAAGTCCTTTTATGTCCCTGTCCCGAATATACATATACCCTTTTATGCCAAGTCCCGTAAATAGGTGTATAAGCCCGAACAGCATTGAGTACATCAAAAGCCTCATCGGGTCGTTGAGCGGGACAAACCACAGCGCGGGTATTTCAACCGCATTGCCAAAGAAATTCTTTGATATAACCGTTACCGCGTCGCCGAAATATCCGCCGAACATTATTCCCCAGAACAGCGTCGAAAGACCGCAGTACATGAACATTCTGATTGATTTTCTCATGCCGTCCTCCATGTTTTTGAATTTCTTCAAAATACAGAAGCACGCTATTGAAATTATCGCGCCGTAAGCCGCATCGGATAACATAAGCCCGAACAGGAACACATAGAATATTCCCATTATCGTTGACGGGTCAATCTCATGTTTTTTTGGCAAGCCGTAGGATTCAAGCACTGGTTCAAATGATGCGGCAAAGGTTGAATTTTCAAGCTCAACGGGATAATCGTCGCAATCCTCCGTTTCAGCCGCCGCGTCAAATTTATCAATAAGCAAATCGCACAACTTATCCGCGTATTTTTCGGGAACATAGCCGCTTATGAAAAATGTCCTCTTTGAGTGCATAAGCTGTCCCAAAACCTCGTATTTATCGGCGCGTATTCCGTAATAGTCTGCCGTCCGCACAATGTCAAAGCGTTCGCCGCTGTAGTTTCGTATCTGTTTTTTTGCGGCTTCTATAGCATTTTCAGCCGTTGCTTTCATTTTTAACAAGCTGTCCCGATACGACATCGGGAGGTCGTTTATATTTACGGCTGGACGCGCAAAGCCATGCTTTTTTAATGCCGTCATGACAGCGTCCGTATCATGTTTAACTGATATAACGGCAATATATTTTGCATTTTTGTCCTCGGATATTTTTTCATACTGTGCCGAAAATTCTGATAATGCCGCCGTAAGCTCCGTATCGCTTGCAGATGACGGCAGCGAGCCGAAAATTATATCGGTTGACGCCGTTTTTTGAAGTCCCATTGATACGTCGCACGAAAGCCATGGATTTAACGCTTCAAGCTCCGCGTCAATTTTAAGTATTCTCGCCTCGTTTGCCGTTATATTGTCTTTTAAACCGCATATTTTCCTGCAAAGCGAATTTATATCGTCCTGATGCTTTACAACATAATCAAAGCTTTCCTGTGAAATTTGCTTTTTACCGTTTAGCGCGTCAAGCATGGATTTCTTTTCGGGCGCAAACTCGTCTAAAACCGCGAGCGCCTGTTCGGACTCTTTTCTGCGCCGTTCAAAAACGGCTCTTTGCGGTGCAGTCCCGATAAATTCCGCGTCGTCGCTTTTTCCTGCCTCAATTTCCATTACGCCCATTCTTTGCAGAGCTTCCAATATCCGTTTTCGATTTTTCCTTAAAGCGCAGATATTTACACGCTTCATTTTCATTACAGACATATTGCTACCTCCGTATTATATCCGCTATGGCAGAGGTTAAGTTTTTACCCTTTTTACCTGCGCTTTCCCTTAAATCCGCTATAATTTTTTCGGTTTCAGCAGTTTCCCGCGCTGTTTTCGCTTCTTCGGATTTATTTTCTTCCTGTATTGCATTTTCCGTTTTCTGTTTAGCGTCTTTATAAGCCTGCGATTTCATTTCCTCCGCCTTTATTTCCGCTTCCGCACGGATTTTCTTCGCCGTTTCCTTTGCGTCCGCGGTAATCTTTTCAGCGTCATTTTCAGCATTCTTTACGAGTTTTAACATATCGCTTATCATAACCAACCGCCTCCTCTTTATAGTTATTATATTATTTTAATAAACATCTTTCAACCATTAAATTTCCGATATTTGCCTATATTTATACAATGTCCGTATTTTTTGTATAAAAAACGGCACAATTTAAGCAAGCTGTTTAAAACTTTCAGCTTCCTTGCCTGTGCCGTTATGTTAAATATACCACTTTTTACACGATTTGTCAATATTACCTTATCAACAAATAAGCCGTATATGCGACATACATCAAAACCATCACAATACCTTGTCCTCTTGTGATTTTTCTGCCTGTAAGCGCAAATATAAACGTAACGATACAGGTTGCAATAAGCATAAGCGTGTCCGCTACGGCGTGACCGTCCGTGCCTATGGGCGATATAACAGACGACATTCCCAGAATAAACAGAACATTAAAAATATTTGAGCCGATAGCATTACCTACCGCTATATCGCTTTGATTTTTGCGTGCTGCGACGATTGACGTTATAAGCTCAGGAAGAGATGTTCCGACCGCGACAACCGTAAGTCCTACAACCGTTTCGCTAAGTCCTGCCATAAGCGCGAGTTTTTTCGCGCCCTCAACCGTAAGCTGTCCGCCTGCTATTACGCCGATTATGCCCGCAATTACAAGCACGGCACATTTTAAGCCCGACATATTATTTTTCATTTCTTCCTCCGGCATATCCGCATTTTTGCCAGAAATAACCGAGGATATGAGAAATAGCGCAAACAACGCAAGCAGAACAATTCCATCGCCTCTCGTGAGCATAATCTCGCCGTTTCCAAGCGTTACCAAAAGCACAAGCAATATCACGGTAATCGCAATACAAAACGGGAAATCGCGTATCAGAATATTTTTCCTGACCGCTATCGGGGCGAAAATCGCGCCCGCGCCTAATACTACAAGAGTGTTAAAAATATTTGAGCCGATTATATTTCCTATTGCAATCTCATTGCTGCCCTGAATTGACGCGGTAATACTTACGGCTGCCTCAGGCAGGCTGGTGCCGAACGCCACAACGGTAAGACCGACAATGTAAGCGGGAATTTTCAGTTTTTCCGACAGAGCGCACGCTCCGTCAACAAAAAAGTCCGCTCCCTTTATAAGCAATATGAAGCCCACTACCAAAAATACAATCATTAAAATCATTTGTTTTTCCTCCCATTTTTATATTGTTTCCTTAATTTAAAAAAATAAAGACTTTTATTGCACATTAAATGCAATAAAAGTCTTGTTTCTTACTGAATGACCGGGATTTCTCCGTATTGACGATACACTCAACGCAAGCGTAAATCAACGCCTGCGTGAACTACTCCCCTTTATTTACTGATATTATACACTAAAATTTCCCGAATGTCAACATTTTTTTCTCTTTTTTTTCTGCTTTGACATATCGTATTCATTCCAGTCAAATAATGTCACACCGCGGATAATCCACGCCTGTTTTGAAATTTCTGCAAGAGGCGTATCTGATAAGGAGTCCGAATAAAATTCATCACATACCGCGTCGGGAAAACGCTCGTAAAGCCTGCATACTTTTTCCTCGTCGTGACAGTTTAATCCGTCATACGCGCCCGTTTTTTTATCGACGCGCGACGCCATAAGATATTTAATGCCAAGCCGTCTGCATATCGGTATCAGCAGATATTCGGGCGACGCGGAAATTATAATGTCGTCCTCCTGCTGCCTGTTTTTATACCACGTCTTGATATTTTTTTCGTGTTTATCCCAAAATTCCTCCAAATCGCCGTCAATATCGGGAACATACCTCAAAAATCTATGAAGATTTCTCTTCGCCTGTGTTTTTGTCTTTATTCCGAGTAAATATCCCAAAAACGAAAGCGCCATTCTCGGCACGGTTACAAGCATTTTCGGGTGTTTTTTCATCTCATGGAAATAGAAATGACCTTCGCTGTTACCTGTATAAATCGTATCGTCAAAATCATATATATTCATCAGAGACCTCCTATAAAATCAACGAAACCGCCATTGCGGAAATTCCTTCTTCGCGCCCTTCAAAGCCGAGCTTTTCCGTCGTTGTCGCCTTGACGCTCACGCAGTTTACGGAAATCCCTAAATCGTCCGCGATATTTTCACGCATTTTTTCAATATGCGGCGCAAGCTTCGGCTTCTGCGCCGTTACGGTTATGTCGGTGTTTCCTATTGTATAACCGTTTTCCGAAAGCATTTTTACAACCTCGCGCAGTAATTTGCGGCTGTCCGCGCCCTTATATTTTTCGTCCGTATCGGGAAAATGCTTTCCAATGTCGCCAAGCGCCGCCGCGCCGAGCAGACTGTCGCAAAGCGCGTGAATTGCCACGTCCGCGTCGCTATGTCCCAATAAGCCTTTATCATGAGGTACTCTCACGCCGCACAATATCAAATCGCGTCCCTCAACAAGCTTATGAACGTCATATCCCATTCCTATTCTCATAAATTTCTCCTCCGCAATATATTTTCAGCTATTTCTATATCCTCGGGCGTGGTAAGCTTTAAATTGTCATAGCTGCCCTCGGTGATTTTCACCCTCACTCCGTAATGCTCTGCTATCATACAGTCTTCAGTCGCAAAAAAGCCGTCCCTGTCCGCATTTTTGTGAAGTTCTTTTATAACGTCCGTTTTAAATGACTGCGGCGTCTGAATTTTGTATGTCGCATCTCTGTCAACTGTGCCCGTTATAAAGCCGTCGTCAACAGCTTTCAGTGTATCCTTGACCTTTACTCCGACAGCTGCCGCGCCGAATTTCACGCAGTCCGAAATCACGTTGTCTATTTCTTTCTGTGAAATTAAAGCCCTCGCGCCGTCATGAATTAGAACAATATCGCCCGACGCTTTATCTATGCCGCTTTTGACAGACTGCTGCCGTTCACGACCGCCCTCCGTTACAATAACATTATAACCGTCAAGAAGCTTTTTCGCGGTATTTATATCGTCTTTTCCCGTAACAACGATTATCTCACTTATATTGGCATTTTTATAAAATGCCTCAACTGTGTGAACGATTATCTCTTTATCATTAAGCGGCAAAAAGACCTTGTTTATACCTGCTCCCATGCGCTTTCCTTTTCCGCCTGCGACTATTACCGCGCTTATTTTCATATCATTTCTCCTCGTATAGCTCAATCAAATAAATCCATCGGTATATCCGATGGATTTAAACCAATTCCTCTATTGTATCATACATTATGTTTTCAATATCTCCAAGTTCGGCAACACTCGACAGTACCAATTCGCTCACAGCAATCTGGCGCGCGCTTCCCAATGTTTTACGTTCACTTGTTGAAAGTCCCTTGGTTTTTTCACGGAACATTAAATCTTTTAGTACGCTAAGTACCTGATAAATATCCCCGGATTTAATTCTTACCATATTTTCTCTTTGCCGTTTATTCCAATTTGTATCATCTGTAATAGGCAAAGCCCTAAAATACTCCAGCACCTTCTTTGCCTCCGTTTTGTTAATAACATCACGAATACCTATATTTGCGCTGTTTTCAACGGGGATATTCGTTGTCATGCTTCCCATCGCAAAGCGTACTGTATAATATTTTTGCTTTTTACCGGCGATTGCTATCTCCTTAATATCTTCAACAGTTCCCGCGCCATGCATAGGATGCACAACCTTATCGCCGACATTATACATATTTTTCAACCTCCTTATCTGCTTAATTACATTTTATAAGTAAATTATAGCACAATTTGGTCAAATTGTCAAATAAGGTATTTTATCACGTTTAGTAAAATTTTTCAACCCTTTTTTAATAATTTTATATGGTGAATATGCACAAAAAAACTTTTGAAAAATTGTGTGCATTAGAAAAAATGTACTATCTACGCTGTTTTTCGCTGTTTTTGTAACAAAAAAGCACAAAAAGAAACTGTTTCGCCAAAATTTATTATTATGCAAAATGCACAATAATCTTTTTGACAAAACAGTTTATATTACTGCTGTTCCGCAGGCATTATTGCTTCAAATTTCGCAACTGCCGTCTGAGCAAGATTTATCAGCAGATTACGCTGTTCCGGAGTATCTCCTGAGCCTGCCGTGATCTGTATATGACAGCCTCTGTCATATACGTGAATTGATGGATAAGCGATAAATGCGTCCTCTCCCAAATCTGAAATCATTTCCGCTGATGAACGCATTACTCTGTCATAGTCATAACCATACCATACCGTTTCCTTTGACACAGAGCTTGTGTGCTGGGTTATGGTGATTATAACAGGATCCTGTCCTATAGGTTCACTCCTGTAGGTTGCTGTAGCAACATTGCCGTCACGAATGTACGTATCTCCGTCAAGCACCGGCGCATACGAATAATTAAGCGCGACATAAACATCCTCTGCACCAAGCACATCAAGCGGGTTTATGTCCGGAATCGGTATCGGTGTTGCAGGAGCAAAAAGTCCCGCAACGCCTCCGCTGCACGAACAAAGTCCAAGCGTTGCTATAAGCGTTATTATAATTAAAGATATTTTTTTCATATTTATAACCTTTCAACAAGCGTTATTTCTTCATTGAGATTACCGCTTTAGCCTGTTTTACCATGTTATCGGCAGTCAAACCATATTCTTCAAACAGTTCAGCAGGCTTACCTGACTGCCCAAAACGGTCTGTTCCGATAATTTTTACAGGCGCCGGCGCATTCGCACATACAACTTCTGTTACCGCACTGCCAAGTCCGCCCATAATGTAGTGTTCCTCAGCCGTTACAATAGCTCCTGTTTCCTTTGCCGCCTTAATAATTATTTCCTCATCTATCGGCTTGATTGTATGAATATTTATAACTCTCGCGTCAATACCGTCATTCTTTAACATTTCAGCAGCCTTCAAGGCTTCCTGAACCATAAGTCCCGTTGCAATAATCGTAACGTCCTTACCGTCCTTTAACTGCACGCCCTTGCCAAGCTCAAACTTATAGTCATCGCCGTTTACATCATCAACCGCAAGACGTCCAAATCTCATGTAAACAGGTCCTTCATGCTCTATAGCCGCTTTAACAGCCGCCATTGCCTCTCTGTCGTCAGCAGGATTTATAACAACCATGCCCGGAATTGAACGCATAAGCGCAATATCCTCAAGACACTGATGTGAAGCGCCGTCCTCACCTACAGAAATTCCCGCGTGTGTCGCGCCTATTTTAACATTAAGATGAGTGTAGCCAATTGAGTTTCTTACCTGTTCAAAAGCTCTGCCTGCCGCAAACATGGCAAAAGTCGATGCAAAGGCAATTTTGCCGCTTGCCGCAAGACCTGCCGCAACACACATCATATTGCCCTCAGCAATACCCATATTTATAAAACGGTCCGGATACGTTTTCTTAAACATATCTGTCTTTGTTGACTTTGACAAATCAGCGTCCAAAACAATTATATCAGGATTAGCGCCATATTCAACCAAAGCTGCTCCATACGATTCTCTTGTAGCTCTTTTCATTATAACTTCGCCTCCAATCCTGCAATTATCGCGTCTAATTCAGCGATTGCCTTATCATATTCTTCCTTCTTCGGAGCCGCTCCGTGCCATGCAGGATTGTTCTCCATAAACGAAACATTTTTTCCCTTTGTTGACTTCATAATAATCGCTGTCGGCTTGCCTTTTGTCGCTTTCGCTTCATTGACTGCGTCAAGCAATTTATTAAAATCGTGCGCATCTGTTACGATAACGTGCCAGCCGAATGCCTTAAACTTCTCGTCAATCGGAGTAGGATTCATTACCTTCATAATGTCACCGTCTATCTGCAAGCCGTTGTTATCAATAAATATCGTGAAGTTGTCAAGCTTATAATGAGGCGCGAACATTGCCTGCTCCCAAACCTGTCCTTCTTCAAGCTCACCGTCGCCAAGGATTGAATATACTCTGTAATCCTTATTGTTAAGCTTTGCCGCAAGCGCCATACCGCCTGCAACCGATACGCCCTGACCCAGAGAACCTGTTGACATATCAACACCCGGAACCTTATTCATATCAGGATGTCCCTGCAAATAGCTGCCTATATGTCTGAAAGTAGGCATATCCTTAACCGGGAAAAATCCTCTTTCCGCCAGCGTACCATAAAGTGCGGGAGCAGTGTGTCCCTTTGACAGCACAAGCCTGTCCCTGTCCTCCATTTTAGGATTTTTTGGGTCTATATTCATCACCTCAAAATACAAAAGCGTCAGCACATCTGCTATCGAAAGCGATCCGCCCGGATGTCCTGATGCCGCGTTGTACACAGCAGTAAGCGCATTTTTACGCACTTTGTTTGAGATAATGGATAGCTCTGTTACTCTTTTTTCATCCATTTCCATTATTTCCTCCTTAATAATATTTTTTAATTGCTATGCAATTATTTATCTAACGCATTTTCATACGCTATATTCATAAGTTCATCAAGGCGCTTCTCGTCGCCTTTAAGATACACATATCCCAAAAGCGCCTCAAATCCTGTCGCGCGGCGGTAGTCCATCATATCAGCATTTTTAGGCATTGTATGGGATTTGGCGTTTCTTCCGCGCCTGTAAACTGCGGTTTCCTCTTCGTTTAAAAACTCCTCCATTGCCCCGATGCTGTTTGACTGTGCATGCGCCTTTACATATTTTACCGTCTTTAAATGCAGCTTATGCGCCGGCATAGTCGGATGCTCATTTATCATACGCGTGCGTATATAAATATCATATACCACATCGCCTATGTATGCAAGAGACAATGCCGCAAGCTGTGACGGATTGAGATTTGCTAATTCCATTATTCCATATAGCTCCATTGAACGCCCATCGGCGTGTCTTTTAATACAATTTTCATTTCCTTTAATTTATCGCGTATTGCGTCCGCGGTTGCCCAATCCTTTTCCTCGCGCGCTTTATTGCGCTTCGCGATAAGCTCCTCAACTTCCGCGTCTATTGATTTTTCCCGCATATTGCCAAAAAGTCCCAAAACATCACCAAGTTCGTGTATCAGCGACATTGTTTTTTCAACAACCGATTTCGCATTTTTGCTGTCTGTCGGCAAATCCATATTTGACGCATAAACTATATCGAATATCGCCGCTATCGCGTCCGCGGTATTTAAATCGTCGTCCATTGCGTCAATAAATTTTTGTTTGAAACTGTCAAGCTTTTGGGAATATTCTTTTTCTGCGTCTGTTTCAGCTCTGTCCTCGCTGTTTTCAAGCAGAAATTCAAGATTTTCGAGACATGTGTACACTCTTTCAAGTGCGGATTTAGACTGCTCCATAAGCAAATCCGAGAAATTCACGGGATTTCTGTAATGCGCGGATAGCATAAAAAATCTGACTGTTTCGCCGCCGTATTTTTCTATCATATCGCGCGCCGTAAAGAAATTACCTGCCGATTTACTCATTTTTTTGTTATCGATATTTATATATCCGTTATGCATCCAATAATTTGCAAACGGCTTACCGTTAGCGCATTCGGATTGAGCAATTTCATTTTCATGATGCGGAAAAACTAAGTCCTGACCTCCCGCGTGGATATCAATCGTTTCACCAAGATACTTGTTTACCATTGCGCTGCACTCAATATGCCAGCCGGGTCTTCCAAGCCCCCATGGACTTTCCCATGCAATTTCGGTAGGCTCCTTCTGCTTTTTCCACAATGCAAAATCCATTGAATCCTTTTTATGCTCACTTATATCTATTCTCGCTCCCGCTTCCAAATCCTCCAGCGGCTGTTTCGATAATTTTCCGTATTCCTTGAATTTCTTTGTTGAAAAATACACATTTCCGTCAACATTATAGGCATAACCGTTTTCTTCAAGTGTTTTGATTATATTTATAATTGCGTCAATATTTTCCGTTGCCTTGGGATGAATTGTTGCGGCATGAACGCCCAGAGCCTCCGCATCCTTAAAATACTCGTCAATAAACCTTTCTCCCAATGCTTTAACCGTTGTATTTTCTTCTTTCGCGCGGTTTATCATTTTATCGTCAACGTCGGTGAAATTCTGAACAAAAGTCACTTTCATGCCACGGTATTCCAGATAACGGCGGAGCGTGTCAAAAATAATCAGCGGACGCGCATTGCCTATATGAATATAATTATATACTGTCGGACCGCAGGCATACATTTTAACCTCGTTCGGTGTGATTGGTATAAATTCCTGTTTTTGACGCGTTAAGGTATTATATATTTTCATAATCAAGCATTCCTTTTTTATAATCTACATACTTTATTATTATATATTATTCTTTGGAAAAATTCAACTGTTTTTTTGCTAAAAATAAGCTAACTTTTATTTTTAACATATAAAGGCACTTCCAAATGAAGTGCCTTTAATCTTTAACAAGTTTTATTGCCTCATTTCCTGCGCTTTCATCAGCGGCTTCATTGTACCTATTCCGTCCCAGATAAATACTCTGTCGCAGTCTGCATAATCCGATACATCGGCTTCACCTCCGGGTAAAAGCGCATAATGTTTCATAACAACACCGTCCAACGCATTATTGCTGTATTTTGCAAAAATAATGCTTGCCGTAATTGTTTCCGTGCCGTTATATTTAAGCATCAGCTTATTTCCATCCCGATAAAATTCAAGTTCAACCCTATCGCTCGGCTCGGGCGTGACCGTCGGGGTTGCCGTTGGTGTCGGTGTCGCCGTTGGTATTGGTGTTTGCTCAACTGTCGGGGTTGGACTTGGTGTTGCCGTGGGTTTAGCCGTGGGTTTAGCCGTGGGTGTTGGACTTGGCGGAGGAACAAGCACCGTTACAGTTCTGACTTTCTGTTCCGCCTTATTTCCCGCATGGTCGGTAACATCATAATATACCTTATATGTGCCTGACTTGTTTGTATCAACCGTTCCACTGATTTTTAGCTTATCGTCAATCATCATGTCTTGGTCGTCTGTTATCTCCGCGCCTTGTTCGATATACTCCTCTCCGCATTCAAGAATTATTTCACTCTGACCTTTAAGCGTAATTATCGGAGCTTCTTTATCTATCCAGCCTACATTTACCGTAAAACTTATATTATCTCCGGATTTAAGGTCTATACGGTAATTACTGCTCCCATTTTCTTCAAACCTATGTGTTAAAATACTACTGTCAAGCACATCGTATCTTGGAATTATTGATACCGTAACATCTTCATTTGTCCATTCTGTAGAGGAATACTCAATCTTTCCGTCAGATGCTTCTTTGCTGAGCAAATTTGTTAAAGTTCTATACGTTTCTCTGTTGCCTGCTAAATCCTCAAGCTCAAATATATATTCGTTTTCATCTTCCGTAAGAGCTTGTATCAATTTAGCCGGCTTTACTTTTTCGCGTGGTTTAATCATACTGATAATAGATCCGTCAAATTTAACATTGTTAGAGCTAAAACCACCCGATACGTTTCGCACAGCTTTGTCTATTGACCTTAAATTTTTAAACAAAAGCTTTTTGTCTATCCAATCTACAGTTACTATTTTAATAAACTGATTTCCGTATATATCATGATATACAAATAACCTGTTTCCATTTGATTTAAATACAAACGTAAGCTCTTCCTCTGTTTCTAAAACAGGCTCTGAGGGGATTATTTTAACTGTTACATCTTGATTTGTTAATTCTGTCGTTGAATACTCAACCTCCGCTGTCACGGGCTCTCTGTCTATCCAGTCAACAATGGCTGTCGCCGTACCCTTGTTTCCCGCTAAATCGTAAAATTCAAAGGTGTAGCTTCCGTTACGATAAAAGGTATGCTGCATTGTTTCTATAGGCTGTATTTCTTCGGAGAACGATGTCAGCGTTGCCGTTACCGATTCTGTGGTCGGCTCAGTTGTTGAATACGTTATTATTCCCGTCGGAGGGGCAAGGTCAGGTGTTTTTACTTCACAGAAGGCTGTCCCGCACTTGTTAAACCCATTTGTTGCGCTCCCCTCTTTCAGGCGAAGCTGTATCACAGACCCGTTCGTCTCAATTTTATCATGCTCTGCGCCTTTGACTGAAATATATACTTTGTTTTGTGCTAAATAACATCGGCTATAGTCTATCTGCACCGGTATATTATCAGCGCTGACTTCTATATATTTGTCAATGATTTCTTTTGATAAATCTTCTGTCTTCGTCTGGCTTTCCGTCGGTCTTTTTCCCATTATTTGATATATGTCGTCATAAAAAAGTGAGAAAGACACGTTTCTGTAATCCGTGCGGTATTTTCCTGTAACTGATACAGTAGGCTGTTCCCAATTCATATCCTGAAAGCCTACTCGCACAGTTGCTTTTTCCTCGTCCATTGACACAACTTCCATATATGCTCCCGTTTTGTAACCGTTGTAGAAGTCGCTTGACGGCGTGGTGGTTGATGACCATACGTCGCCTTTTATATACATGTCTTTTGAAGCTGCAAAGATTATATCACCGTCCTCGTCACTTATATATCCTCCGTTTTTATATACAGGTTTAATATAATTTGTTGTATTTTTATAAGAATATTTACCACTAGTGGCGGCATTTGCATGCCATATCATAACTCCTGAATGGCTATCTTTGAGTTTCCAATCTTTTTGTTTGTTTCTATATTCGATAATATAGTATTCTTCAAATGGTAATACACTTTCATCCGGAACTAAAATCACCGCCCTTTCAGATGCATTGTCACTATCGAAATTTTCATAGGGCTTTAAATCAATTTCAATCATATCATCATAAGTAATTATTTTAGGCTCTATCCAGCCCAGTATATATCGGTAATATGGATTAACATAATCAGAATTTAGACCCCATATATCAATACCTCCGTAAAGAGTACATTTATTTTCAACTCCAAAACCGGCATTATTATAGTTATCCAATAATCCCATCAAATGTCCGCATTCATGAACGATAGTGTTATTAAAATCCTCATTCACCGTAACACGCGTAGTCACTTTTGAACCAAATCTAACACCATCAATATACCAGTCAGGACAACAGGCATTCACTTGCGAACCCCATGTAACATGACTCTTATAAGGACGCTCTGCCCATTCCACATTTATTCCGCTTTGCTCCGTTGGATATAGCACTATTACACAATCAACAACTCCATCATTATCAGAATCAAAATCCGAATAATCATTCACAATTCCTTCGTTTTTGTAGTAAGTAAAAACCTCTTCTAAAAGTTGGTTTAAATTGTTATCATATTGGCTGTAATAAATCTGATTTTGCGGGCAGTGGTAAACCGGCATCATCTCGGCTTTAAAGTTTAACTTGCCGTTTGAGGTGTTATAAAAAAAATTTGTCAAACTATCTTCATCCAGAGTATATCTACACTTATTATTTATATAGTCCAAAAGCTCCGGTGTCATAGGGTTGTTGTCAAAAGACAACGGTACCACTAAGGCTTTTACATTGCCCGTGGACGGCATGGACTGTGTAGATATTCCCGGAATATCATTTGCACAAACATTTGTTATCGGAGAGAAAATGAAAAATACGACAAGCAGTGAAAGCATAATATATTTTTTAAAACGCATAATACTCACCCCACACATAAAAGCACTAAAAGCACAGCGTATAACCGCTGTGCTTTTTATTAAACCTCTTCAATAATCGGTAAAATCATAGGATTGCGTTTTGTGAGTTCAAAAATATATCTTGCAACGCTCGCTTTCATATTGCTCTTTATCGTTGACCAATCCATGTTCCGCTTTGAAAGACATATTTCAACGCTTTCCTCTACAACCGCTTTGACGCCCTCAATCAAGTTTTCCGCTTCCCGCACATATACAAAACCGCGCGAAATAACATCGGGACGCGAAACGAGCTTTTTATCGTTATGTCCAATCGTAACAACAACAATTATCAATCCGTCCTCGGCAAGATGCTTTCTGTCGCGCAGAACGATATTCCCTACATCACCGACGCCCAAGCCGTCGACTAATATTTTGCCCGCCTGAACGGTACCTGTTACCTTTGCTCGCGAGCTATCCATTTCAAGTACGCTTCCGTTTTCAAGCACAAAGCTGTTCTTTGCAGGAACACCCACCTTTTCAGCAAGCTCCTTATGAAGCACCAGATGTCTATGCTCTCCATGAACCGGAATAAAGAATTTAGGTTTCGTAAGCGCAAGAATAAGCTTTAGCTCCTCCTGACAAGCGTGACCTGACACATGAACCTCTGCAAGAGACTTATAAATAACCTCCGCGCCGATTTTAAACAGCTCATTTACCACATTTGAAACAGATTTTTCATTTCCCGGAATAGGCGTAGCGCTTAAAATAATAAGGTCATCCTTTGTAATCTCGACTTTTCTGTGGTCACTGTAAGCCATGCGCGTAAGCGCGCTCATCGGCTCACCCTGTGAACCTGTTGTAATAATAACTATCTGACTTGGTTTATAGTTTTTAATGTTGTCGAGGTTAATAAGAACGCCTTCGGGAACTTTCATGTATCCGAGCAAAATGGAAATTTCTATAATATTTTCCATGCTTCTTCCCGATACCGCTACTTTTCTATGGTTTTTCGCCGCAGCGTCAATAATTTGCTGAACGCGATGCACATTTGACGCGAATGTCGCGACAATAATACGCTTATTACAGCCTTTAAATATTTGCTCAAATTTTACTCCTACCGAGCGTTCACTCATAGCGTATCCGGGACGTTCAACATTTGTACTGTCGGACATTAGCGCAAGAACGCCCTCTTTACCTAAATCACCGAGCCTTGCAAGATCTATCATATCGCCCACAATCGGTGTAGTATCAATTTTAAAATCACCTGTATGCAATACCGTTCCTACAGGCGTTTTAATCGCAAGCGCAACAGAATCTGCAATTGAGTGATTTGTGCGTATAAATTCAACCTTAAAGTTTTGTCCTACCGTTACTGTATTGCCCGCCTTTACACGGACAAGTTTAACCTGAGCGAGCAGATTATGCTCCTTTAGTTTATGCTCAACAAGTCCGAGCGTCAGTCTTGTTCCGAACACAGGCACGTTTATTGCCTTCAAGAAATAAGGCAGACCTCCAATATGGTCTTCGTGTCCGTGTGTAAGAAATATTCCCTTGATTTTTGACCAGTTCTTTTCAAGATATGTTATATCATTTATAACCATATCAACACCGGGCATATCGTCATCAGGGAATGCCATACCGCAGTCAACCATTATAATTTCATTTCCGTACTCAAAAGCGGTCAGATTTTTTCCGATCTCATCTAATCCGCCCAATGGTATGACCTT
>CAYUSE010000011.1:0-22208 GCA_964447095.1 uncultured Lachnospiraceae bacterium
AACAGAAAAAAGATATTTGAGAGGGATATTATAGCATATAAAGAAAAAATCTATATTATGCCGTTTGTGCCTGTACACAGAGTTGATGTTATATTCAAGCGTAATCTGCCCGTAAATAATGCGGAAGTGGCGCAGATGATTAGAGATTTAGACGGAATGGTTACACAGGAAACTTTGCTCGCACAGCTTGATTTTATCGGCGACCCGAAGGAAGAGGCGGAGCTTGCAAGAAAAGAGCAGAACGAACAGTTTAAGGAACGTGCCGTAATGAAAATCAGAGAAGTTCAGGAAATGTCGGAAGGCGGCGGATACTAATGCAGATAAGTATAGATATAAGCGGAAATGCGGAACAGGTTTTAGGCGAGTACGCGGCGACGCTGAAAGATAAAATTGAAAGCGCTGTCGCAAAAGGCGGTAAGCTTGTTGAGGGTGAAGCAAAGGCGCTTTGTCCTGTTGATACAGGTAATTTGCGAGGGTCTATAACTTCACAGGCGGCGGGGACGCACTGTGATATAGGAACGAATGTTGAATACGGTATATATCAAGAGTTCGGCACGTATAAAATGAGAGCGCAGCCGTTTCTTGTGCCGGGGCTTAAAAACAAGGAAGGCGAAGTTGTTGAGCTGATTGCGGACGCAATACGGAAATAAAGATATGAAAAGTTCAGAATACTGGGAAAAAGCCGCGCTTTTAAGAGCTGTAGCGATACAGGACGGCGCGGTTTATACAACGGAAGAGATTTTACAGTTATACAATGAGGCGTTAGAAGATATTGACGAAGAAATCCGCAAAATATATTATAATTGGCAGAAGCGTATAGGCGCGGATGAAGAAACGGCAGTATATTTATTAGACCGTGCAAAGCGTGAAGAAAATCTAAATAATCTTATTTATTTACTTGAAAACGCTCCCGACGAAAAGGCGCGGCTTGATATACTTGAATACATACACCGCGACGGCTTATCGGTAAGAGCTTATGCGGCAAGAGCGGAGCGATACGAGGTGGTCAAAGAGCAAATATATATTCGTATTAAACAGCTTGCGGTAAAAGAAATTGCAATCGTGAAAGAAGCGAAAAAGCAGGCTTATAAGGAAAGCTATTACGGGCTTATTGACGATACCGCAAAAGGTCTTAATATGGGGATAAATTTTGCTGTATTAAACGACCGCGCCATTGATGAAGCGGTAAGCGCAAAATGGCATGGTGAAAGGTTTTTCTCCCGAATATGGAAGCATACGGACGACCTTGCTGAAAAGGCACAGAAGCTTGTCACAAAAGCGGTTATGTCGGGCGAGAGTCTTACAAAGACCTCGGCGAAGCTCGCAGAGCAATTTGAGGTATCGAAATATCAGGCAACGACGCTTGTCAGAACTGAAACGGCGCATATTCATAATATGGCAGATATGAAGGGTTATGAAGATTTAGGGATAGAAGAATATAAATACCTTGCTACTCTCGATTATAAGACATGTGAAATTTGTCAGCCGCTTGACGGAAGAGTGTTTAAACGGTCTGAGGCAAGAGAAGGTATAAATTACCCGACAATGCATCCGAATTGCCGCTGTACAACGACAATGAATATGACCTATACGCAGAGGCGCGCCAGAAATCCGCTTACAGGCAGAAATGAGGTTATAGACGGAAATATCACCTATAAGGAATGGCGCGAAAATCTTACGCCTGAGCAGGAGGAGGCTTTGCAGCTTGCGCAGAAAAAGGACAGCAGACGCACCGCGGATAAGCTGCAGTTTGAAAAATACAAAAATGTTCTTGGCACGAAAGTCACAGGACGCTCGTTTGACAAATGGCAGGATATAAAGCTGACAGAACCTGATAAATGGCAGGAGATGAAAGCCTTGTATCGTCAGAAATCGTCGCTTGACAAATCAGTGAAAAATGATATAATAAACGTGAGGGGTGATGATTTGGCTGAGATTATAAAGCTGGGTAAAATTGATACTCAGCTGTTAAAAAAAGAATTTGGAGATTTAAAGACTGACGAAATCATAATCACAAATGAGCGTATAGCCCATATAAAATTACATCATCCTGAAGATTATAAATTATTTGAAAAGTATGGCGTTAATACTGTTGAGCAGCCTGACAGAATTATAAAAGATTGTAAAAATAAAGGTACAGTCTTTATGATAAAACAGCTTGAAAATACAAATCTAAATATTGTAAGCCGATTAGTGTTAACAGATGATGACGATAATTTAAAAAATTCAGTTATGACTTTTTATAGAATTCGTCAAAAGAATTTAGAAAAGTTAGAAAAAAAGAATAAATTACTTTACAAAAAAGAATAAAAGTGATATAATATAAATACAATAAATAAGTATTTTGAAGTAGAGAATGTGCTGCTACGCACCTCTATGGTCAAAAGAAATGCGGGAAAAGGCACACCCGCCAAAATGCTATTTAAAACCGCTTTGATTAGTCAAGGCGGTTTTTCTATGAAAAATTTAATGAGTTTGTTTTAAAAGCACGCTTTCGGACGTGCTTTTTATATACATGAAAGGAGGCGGTGCAAATGCTGCAGGCGTGAACAACTTAATACAGTCCCGAGTATGACGATAAAAGGCTTATTTTTTATTATTTATTTTTAAGGAGGTATCTTATTATGGAAGACCCAACACCAACACCACAGGGCGGCGCAGAACCGCCCGCACCTACACCTGGACCGACGCCTGCGCCTAATGGCGGCGAAGAGCTAAAATCTGAACCGACACCCGAAAAAGGATTTACACAGGAAGATATTGACAAAGCGGTAAATGCGGCGGTTAAAGCGGCACAGGAAAAATGGCAAAAAGACCAGTCCGAGGCGGATAGGCTGTCAAAGCTCAATAAAGAGGACAGAGCAAAAGAGCAGATGCGCCTTGACCGAGAAAAGCTCGACAAAGATATTGCCGACTTTGAACACAGACAGCTTATAGGCAAAACAGGCGATTTGCTCGCTGAACGCGGACTATCCCGTGATTTTGCAGAGCGTCTTTGCGGAAAGGACGCAGAGGAAACAAAGGCGAATATAGACGCTTTTGAAAAGGATTTTAAAGCGGCTGTTGAAGCATCTGTCACAGAACGCCTAAAAGGAAATGTAAGATATTATAAGGGTTCATATAGCTTTGCTTCAAATGTCGGCGGTAAAACAAAGCCGTCAAGCGGTTCAATTGATAAGCAAACCGCAAAGGCTACTTATACAGCCGTACAGCGTGATTTTGATAACAATTATTACGCTTATTTTGACGAAAGCGATTTGCCGGAGGGTGTAACAAAGGAAACGCTTGAAGAAAAGTGGTTCAGCGATATGAATTGGTATCCTGAGGCGGCTGATACGCCGCCGGGTGAATAATTCGATTGACAAAATTTGTCGGCTGATGTAAAATAAAAATACGGCAAGAGGGTACGCGGTTATTCTGACACCTTTTATAGAATGGAGGTGTTGGTATGGATTTGAATTTAGTTTTAGACTTGATAATCTTACTTATCATTCTCGAAATAATTCGGAACATAAAGAAATAACCGCCTACTCTGCACAGTAGGCGGTTTACGTTAAGTAAACAGTTTATTGCAGAATAACCTTAGTTATCCTCTTGCCTACATTCTATCATAAAAAAATAAATATGTCAAGCTTTTAAGCACACTGAAAAATCGGTGTGCTTTTATAATGCAAAAAATTAGGAGGAAAATATTATGCAGAAAACATTATCAATAAAGGTAAACAAGAAAACAATCGTCTCAAAGCCGTGGGATTTTAGAGCATTATGCCTTGTGCAGGATATACATACAGCGGGCAAGACGAACAGTGTCGGCATGATGTGCGGTGATGCGGTGGACTACCTATTTGAAGGAACAGAAGCGACACAGGAGATTTTGGACGCTAATATAGTTGAGAAAATGGTAATGTGTCGTAAGGTATGGAATTGGTACTTAGAAACTATGACGGCATTAAAAAACGTCGATACTCCGCAGGAGGGAACGACGGCGGAGGAAAAGACGGAAGCTTAAAAGATATTTACACTCAGATGTTTAAATATCATCATCTTTTACCTGATGAAGTCGGACGGCAGGACCCGAAAATGTTATTTGAGCTTATAGACGGCTTGAATGATGATAATGACAATTCAAAATACGCTGAAATCCCCAAAGGATTGGAATTTTTCTACGGAATGTAAGGGGGCGGTATTATGGCAGGAGGAACAATTGCGGAATTAAATGTTGCTATAAACGCCGTTGACAATGCTTCGGGAGTTATAGCGGGAATTGCGGCGGAGCTTGGCGGACTTTCAGGAACAGCGGCAAGTGCGGCTTCAGGAGTAGGAAACGTCAACGGCGTTCTTAACGATACCGCCAGAGCAGGAAGAACGGCAAACGCGGCATACACCGCGGCGGCGCGCGGCGGCAATATGCTTGTCCGTACATCAGAAGATTTACAGCGGTCTGGAGTAATTATCAAGCAATACGGCGAAGGTGTTGACACGCTTATAAAGCCTTTACAGACTGCGGCGGTTGTGGCTTTGGGGCTTGGCACGGCTTCAACCGTTGCGGCGGTAAAATTTGAGGATGATTTTGCCAATGTAAAGAAAACCGTTGAGGGTACGCCCGAACAACTTGAAGCGGTACGCAAGGGTATAATCGACATGACAACCGTCGGAATTAACGGTCACGGCGCAATTCCGCAGACAACGGCACAATTAACAGAGCTTGCGGCGGCAGGTGGTCAGCTCGGCATACAGACGGAAAACATTCTTGATTTTACCGAAACTATGGCAATGCTCGGAAGTGCGACAAATCTTCAAGGCGAAACGGGAGCGCAGACATTGGCACGATTTATGAATGTTGCTAATGTATCGCAGAAAGACATAGGGCGGCTTGGAAGTGCGATTGTCGACCTCGGTAATAATTTTGCTACCACTGAGGCGGAAATTGCAAACATGGCTATGGATATGGGCGCGACAGGCGCGACAGTCGGAATGAGCGCGCAGGACATCTTAGGCTATGCAACTGCCATGTCCTCGATGGGTATTGAGGCGGCGGCAGGCGGAAGCGCCCTGCAGCGTATCTGGATGGATATGCAAAATTCTGTATCCAAAGGCGGTGACCGCTTAGAAGCATTTGCAAAGGTCAGCGGAAAAAGCTCCAAAGAGTTTCAGAAGCAATGGAAAGAGGACGCTACAGGAGCATTTAATGACTTTCTGAAAGGCTTAAACAACAGTCCCGACCAAGTAGGGCTATTAAATGCGCTTGATTTTAATAACGTCCGAGACCAGAGAGCTTTACTTGCACTTGCCGGAGAAAAGGGCTTTGATATTCTGACGGAAGCTATTAAGAGGTCAAATAAGGCGTGGGAAGAAAATACAGCATTACAGACGGAGTTTGAAAATAAACAGCAGACCACAGCGTCACAAATTCAGATTGCGAAAAATAACGCAGTTGAAGCGGCTCGGTCGTTCGGTGAAGTACTGTTGCCGACGGTAGTTGATGTAACAGGCGGAATAGCGCAATTTGCGCAGGACCTCGCGAATTTGGACGACAGCGGCAAAAAAGCTATTATAACAGGCGCAAAAGGTGTTGTTATTGCAGGAGCACTTGCAAAAGGCACAGTAGGCGTTATAAAAGGCATAGGAAATACTGCTGATGCGCTCGGTAAGATTAAGAAAGCCGCGGAAGCGGGCGGAGTGTTTGCGAACATTGCAAAAGCTACGCCGAAAATCGCCTCTGCCGCTGAAAGCGTTGGAGCTTTGGGAGCGGTGGCAGGTACAAGTGCCGGAATAGCGGCAGCGGCGACAGCGCCGTTTGCGTTATATTACGGCGGGTTAAAGCTCATTCAAAATCAGTTTGAAAAAACTAAAAATGAAACAATTTCCTTTGGTGAAAGCACCGAAAAATTAACGGAAGATATTACAGCCGTCCCGGAAAAGACACAAAAAGCCGTTGAACAAATAGATAAATTCAACAAGGTCAATGATGAAATGCTATCCAAAAAGGATAAAGCCGACGCATTGACAGGTGGCATTGAAAAAATGGCGCAAGCTTACCGTGATATTGTAAGCGTCAGAGGAAACAACAAAGGCGAAGAAATCCGTAAGTTATGGCAGGAGAATGCTGATTTAGTCCAAAAGTACAAGGAAATTATCGGCTCGGATTTGACAGCGGAAAGCTTATTAGACGGTTCAGCTTTACAAAATATAAAAAAGCAAACTGAAGAATGGGGAGACTCTATCAAAAATAATGCTGCTGATATAGACAAGGCAAAGAAAGGGCTTGAAAATGTCAGTAAGCTTACACAGCAACAGGCATTAGAGAGCGAAGGCTATACGAGTATATTTGATGCATTCCAAGACGGCGAACAGGGCGTACAGAACGTATTAACATCAATGAAGCAATGGGGCGAAAAATTTAATTTGCCTATGGAATATTCATTGAAACAAATGGCACTGTTCAAGAATGGTTTTTCCGATTTACAAGAGGTGTTAGATTCTGCGGATACAAATGCTATCAATGCTGTATTTAATGATTTTGCAAAATTAGGAAAAGCTGAGGGATTCGACAATAATAAAATTATAGAATTTGCAAAAGCTTTTAATATGATACCTGAGGGTAAGCATATTGAATTTACTGTAGACGGTGATATAAGCCTTGTTGACAATATAAAAGAAGTTGTTGCCGAGATAGATGGTAAGAAATGTACTGTTACTGTTGACGCAAACGGAAATGTCAGTATGCTTGATGAAGCGGGTAACAAGGTCGCAGAACTACAAAACACGGGCGCGGTTTCGATTATGGTTGAAGCTGACGGCAGTGTGGCATTGCTTGATGAAGCAGGTCAGAAAGTCGGGGATTTATCAAACAATGGAAATGTTACGGTTTCTGTTAATGCAAACGGTGACGTAACTGTATTAGATGAAGCAGGCAAGAAACTTGAAGAGCTTAAAGGTTTAGGAGCGGCTAATATACAAGTTAATGCGGAAGGTAACTTTGAAGTATTAAACGAAGCAGGCGAAAAAGTCGCAGAGCTTGACGGCAAGACGGGTAAAATTACCGTTCTTGTTGAAAAGCAAGACCCGGAAGGCGCACTGAGTGATACAGTAACAGAACAACTCCCTGATAAGACCGTTACTCAGAATGTAACAGTCAAGAAAAATGTCAAGAACGAAAACGGTGATAGCGTTAAAGATGGTAAAAGCTGGCTTGACAGTATTCATGATTGGTTATTCCCCTCAGCGGCGGCGGAAGAATTGGACGGCGGCGAGGCGACAACCGTTACACAGGAAATAACGCAGACGGTTAATGTGACGGCAATTGCGGGAAGCGTTGACACATCGGCATTTGTTGATACCATGAGCGCGGCAATGGAGCTTGTGGGGGCGGCAAATGAAAGTAGTATAACCCGTACTGTAAATATTACGGCTGTTCCCGGCAGTGTCGATACTTCGGCTTTAAGCGGCGCAGTTGAAGGCGCTGTTTCGGGATTGTCGTCAGCAAGCGTAACGACTGATATTGCTGTTAATGGTACGGCTAATTTTGCCTTGGGTACATCGCCCACGAGTGTTCCGCCCGCTACAGGGGTGGCAAATTTTGTATTAGGCAGTTATCCTACGGAAATACCACCTATAACGGCGACTGTAAATGTGGTATATTCGCATAAGGCGCAGGGAACGCAGTATTTCGGCGGCGGCTTGGCAATGGTAAATGATGAACTCGGCAGAGCAGACAAGCGGGAGCTTATTATAGACCAGGGACGCGCGTTTATTCCGCAGGGCGAAAATGTTGTACTTCCGTTATCGAAGGGCGCAAAAGTATATACCGCAACGCAGACGCAGCGTATTTTAAAATCACTTGGCATTGCTCAATACGCGGGCGGAAAGGATAATGACGATATACTCGGCACACTTCAAAGTCTTGGACTTAACGGAATTAAGGTTCAAAAGGCAATGCCTGACAATGTACGCACAAATGCCGAATGGCTTTACGAGTGGAAGAACGGCGGTTCTATGGCAGGCGCGCCGAACTCAAAGGATTTTGAGCTCGCAAAAGAAAAATTTGAGCATGAGAAGAAAACAAGGGCAATGTCTACAACAGAGGAATTACAAAAATGGATAGAATTTTCCAAGCAGTTCAATGAAACCGAAAAGGACATTGCCGTTATTGAAGAACAGATTTTCTCGCTTACAAGCAAAATATCAGACGAGCTCAATAAGCAGTCCGCGGCATGGATTGAGGACAGAGTAGCCCTCAACGATTGGCAGGGATACGGCGACAGCGCGATTGCGGCGTTCGACCGCGTCAAGGAGCGCAATTATAAGGATTTCCAAGACGGTCTTATGACATGGCAGGAATACACCGATACAATATCGGATTTAGGTTCGGATATGTATTCGGGGCGTATCAAACAATCCGAACAGTGGCTTGAACATGAAGAAAGATACAATGACATGTCAACGGACGGTTATCTTGCGGGAATTGACCGTATGAAAGCGTACACCGAAGAATATTATGCAAAAGGTCTTATAAATCACCGTGAATATGTTGAAGGCAAAATCGAGCTTGACGAAATGGAAGCCGATAAGAAGCGCGAGCAGTATGAGGAATGGAAAACCGACGCGGACGCTTGGGAAACAATGCGCGACACCTATGGCGATTGGGGAGATGTCGGAGACGATAAAGAAGATTTTCTGATTCGCAAAATCGCGCGCGCACAAGAAGCCTTTGCGGCGGGCAAGAGTGATTTAAAAACATACATTGCCGATATGAACCAATACAAGATGGACGTATTCAAGTACCGCGAAGAAATGTATGATGATTTCTTATCACAGAGAAAAGATTATATTTCCGACCTGAAAGACGAGTTTGCGGCGGCTGAAAAAGAGCTGCAGGACAGCTGGACGGTTGAGGACAGGAAAGCTGATATGTCCGAAGTATCGGAACAGCTTTATATATATTCTGATGCTGTAACAGACCGCGGACAGCAAAAATACAAGGAGCTTCAGGAACAGATGAAGCAGCTTCAGCGTGATGAAGAACTGTATCAACTGCAGGTTGCGAATAATGAAACAATTGAAGCTCTGGAAGAGGAATATAAACAGCTTGAGGCGGATAAGTCAGTATTTTTAAAAGGCATTAAGGATAATTTTGATATTGATGTAAGCGGTCTGCTAAGCGGATTTGAGCAATCAAATAATACTATAAATAGGACGCTTGGCGATATTATAAACGCTATCAACAATATTAAAATGGAACAGACAATTTATTCGGACAGCCGAAAGATACAGAACAATATAAGCCATGTTACAGGCGAGCTATATGATGAAATTATAGTTTCTGTTTCGGGGAGGTGAGTGAATTGCGGACAGGATTTATATTCAACGGCAAACATACAAAGGAATTTGAGGGCGTGACGGTCAAAACAAAAGACCGTCCCCTTTTTCCGTCTGTTAAAGAACAGGTGTTTTCATCTAACGATATGGACGGCGAATATGACTTTTCCGATATAAGCGGACATGAATACTACAACACCCGTACATTTCAAATTGAATTTGCGGTTGCGGCGGATAATCTCCCGGAGCTTCAAAGAAAGCTTTCACAGTTAACTTTATGGTTTAAAGGACGCGGAACACTTATATTTGACGATATACCGTTTGTAAAATGGAATGCAAGGGTTGTTGACAGCGTATCATATATGCCCGAGCATGGCGGCAAAAAAGCACTGCTGACGGTATCATATAAGGCGCAGCCTTTTTCGGAGCTTATTTTCGATACATTAAAAGGTCCTTGCCTTGACAGCGAGATAGAGCTTGACACACCGATACCGATAATGACAAGCGCGTATTATATGTTTGTGGAGGCAGGGACATATAAAAACGTACCAAACGTAGGAGATGTAAGCGTAAAGCCGATAATAACCGTAACAGGCGCGAGAGGGACAACAAAAATCGCCGTCAACGGTACTGAAATCAGCGTAAATTATTCCGGCGATTATATAATCGATTGTGAAAAAGAACAGGTATATAACGGTTCAGTAAATCTAATGAAGCAGACGACAGGCAGCTTCTTTGAATTACAGCCGGGAACGGATAATGTAATCACGCTTTCAGGAACGGCGGCAATACAAATCAATTATACGCCGAAGTATCTCTACAGCGTGGATTTGGAAAATATGAAGTGGGAGGAATAAATATGCCATTAAAATTACATGAATATGATGAAACAGATTTTAGCGGCGGTTGTCTTGCACATCTTAACAAGGCGGTTGATGTTGCAGTTACCGAAGATTTACAGCAGACGCACACATTATCGTTTGAATACCCCTTATATGATGATAAGGCGGATATGATAACGGAACACCGCATTGTAAGCATTGAAGGGCAGGCATACCGCTTAAATTATGTTACACGAGATTACAGCAGTAAGCGGATAACGGCAAAAGCTACACGAATATTTTTTATTGATGCGCTGTGCTGTCATGTTCCGACTATCGGCAATGATACAAAAATCACTATGAAAAAGAAAATTATCACTCTAACACTAATTGCCGCATTGTCGGTAAGCACAACAGCATTTGCCGCGCCGGTTCCAAGAGAAAGCGCGCCGCTTAACGCAACAGAGGCACAAATCCAAATCACCGAAAATATTATAGGTGATATTCTTGACGAGGTACAGACCGGAAGTCTCGGTTACACATTAGCCGCCGGATATGCGAATACTAAAATCCGTAAGGCTGTAATGGCAAATCAGACGGACGGTAACGGTTACGGTATCTTATCACCAATCGCACAGAACGCAATCCGTGTTATGAGGGACAGACAGTTAAGACCTGACGCATACGCACAAGCGGAGGAAGAATTAAAGGTATTGCTTGCAGATGTGATAACAGCGGTTCAGAACGGTATGGATATTGACACCGCAACAAAAGAGGCTTACGCTAAAATCTATCAATCCGTCAATCCGAATTTCAACTATGACGAGCAATTTTCACTTGACACCTGTTATCGTGATATTCCCACTGTCGGAATGGAAAAGTTTACAGTAGCAAGAAAATTACTTCTGGAGGCTGTTGCAAAATAAAATAGGCATTGCTCGGTTACAGCAACGCACTTTTATAAAAATAGCATATTGCCCTTAAAAGCAATATGCTATTTTTGTATGAATAGAATGACTGTTTTTTACACCGTATTCAGTGATGATTTAATACCTCATTTTTTCAATAAATTTTCTACCTCTGATACTTTCAAGACCTTACCCATTGACATAACCTTATCATTGACAACGATTGCGGGCATACTCATTACACCATAGGTCATAACTTTTTCCATATCAGTGATATATTCAGCTTCGACATCTAATCCAATATTAGATATGGCTTCCTTTACATTTTCGTACTGCTTATGACAGCTTGCACAGCCTGCGCCGAGTACCTTAATGTTATTGATACTGCCGTAAACCTTTTTTGGCTCTTTAACCTCACAGCTACCGTTGCAGCAGCAAGCCGTTTTTGTTGTTTCCTCTTTCTTTTTACCTAAACCGAATAATGACATAATAAATCGTCCTTTCTTATATATTTTTTTATTAAATTAGCAGACCTTGTACGGCATTAAAGAAATATCCCACAATAATAATACCAACTGCACAAATACCGATAAATATTCCGAGCAACTTCGGTTTTACGGCTTTTTTGAGCATAATCATTGACGGAAGCGACAGTGTTGTTACACCCATCATAAATGACAGCACAACACCTAAAAGCGCACCTTTAGCGAGTAATGCTTCCGCAATCGGAATAGTTCCAAAAATATCCGCATACATAGGTATTCCGCAAATTGTCGCAATTACTACGCCGAGTGGGTTATTATTACCTAACGCTTTTACAATAATATCTTGCGGTATCCAATTATGAATGACAGCGCCTATACCAACACCGACCAAAACATAAGGGAACACCTTTTTTGCAGTTGTCCAAACTTGCTCCCAAGCATATTTTAATCTATCTTTGAAATGCAATTCTTCCTGTGGCACATCAAGCGTATTAGCATTTTTGATATATTCCTCTACTTGATTTTCAAGATGTAATTTCTCTATAAGCGTTCCACCTGCGATAGCAATTATTAGTCCGACAATTACATATACAATAGCAACTTTCCAACCGAATATGCTCATAAGCAAAACAAGCGAGCCTAAGTCTACCATAGGCGAGGATATTAAGAATGAAAATGTTACTCCAAGCGGAAGTCCTGCGCTTGTAAAACCGATAAATAGCGGTATTGATGAACAGGAGCAAAACGGCGTTACCGTTCCTAACAATGCTGCAATCGTGTTTGCACCAATCCCGTGAAACCGTCCGAGAATTTTTTTTGTTCTTTCGGGTGGGAAAAAACTTTGTATATAGGAAATCAGAAGTATCAGAAATCCTAACAACACCATAATTTTAACGGTATCATACAAAAAGAATTGAATACTGCCGCCAACCTTGCTTGTTGTGTCCAATCCAAAAGCCGATAGCATACTCTCAATAACTCCATTTAACCAACTCATACCCAAAATCTGATTTTGAAAGAAGTCCCAACCTGTTTTTAATGCTTCCATAATGTTGCACCTCCATAAATTCATACATTTACATTTATCTATATATAGACTTTTTTATAAAGCCACCCCATATTTGTGATGACTTCATTTGTTAATTGCAACAGTTTTCAGAACTGTTATTATTTACTTTTGTTAATTCCTTTAACAACTTTATTGCATTGTTGCTGCCTGTGTCTGAAATTTTATAGTGCGTCCATTTGCCCTCTTTTCGACTTTCAACAATAGCAGAGTCGCAAAGAATTTTCATATGATGTGATAGAGTAGGCTGTGTAACATTTAATTCATCAAGAATTTTGCAGCCGCATTTCTCGCCTGTCTGTAACATTTCAAGTATCTTAATTCTGTTTTCATCACACAAAGCCTTGAAAATTTGTGCGGCTTCTGTATACTTATTTTTCATTGTATCACCTCACATTCGAGTTTATCTATATATATTATATGCAACACATAGAAAATTGTCAATATGTTTTTTGAAAAAATTATTATCAAAAGCAGAAGCATAGCCTGCGCGGTTATGCTTCCTTTTTCATCATCACTAATCAAGCGGCTTTATTTCAAGTACGAATTTAATAGGTTCAGTATATCTAATACAATAATTCCCGTATTTTTCGTAATGTTCCCAATTACCTAATTTTAAATGCTTCAATTCTTCATTATCGGTTCTGATAAACGATATGTTAGACGTCCAGCGTTCTACTGTCGGTAATTCATCAACATATATTTCTTTACCGCCCATTATTGCGCTCGGAAGGTCTATACTTAAAGTAACAAATCCTGCTAACGCTATACCGCCAATAATTATTAGTGCGGCAAAGTCGCCTTTTTCAATATTTTCATAATATACTTTTTCCTTTACCCATATATAAATTCCAATCGCTGTTAAGACAGCAAGAGAAATAATTAACAAAATCCAATATACCATAATAAAATCCCTCCTCATTTACGGCGCACAATTTCTACAAGGGGAATACCCCTCGTTTACCGCGTCGGCTCGGCTTGTGAACTCAACGCGGTTTTTCTCTGCCGGAAGTGTCCGGCAATCAGGCCTATGGAATTTCTTTGAGTTTTTATTGCCGATATAAATTCCCTCGTCATATTCTGCCGCCGTTTCATTCGTCTGTATATCCTCATTCTTTGCGGTGGTAACGCTGATATTATCACCGTCGCTTTTCATAATTATGTCGCCTTGTAAATCTGTTCTGAATACTTTTACATCTGCGTCCCGTAAACGGCTCAAAACCTCATTTGTCGGGTGTCCGTATGAATTACCTTTTCCGACGGATATAACAGCATATTCAGGCATTACCTCGCGTAAAAACGGATATGATGTTGAAGTGTCCGAACCGTGATGTCCAACTTTGAGAACATCAGCTTTTAATAATCCTTTGTCTAATAGTGTATGTTCTTCCTCGCGTTCCGCGTCGCCCATAAACAGAAAAGATTTGTTTTTGTGCGTTACTTTTAAAATAATTGATGTGTTATTAAGATTATCCGCATTATCAGGGCAAGCAAGAATTTCTACCCTTGCGCTGCCAAGCGGAAAACTCTCATAATTTATAGGGTGCATTATTTCAGTATTTTGTTCTGCCGCCTTTCGCTTGAAATTCTGATATGCCTTGCTGTCCGACTCCGCAGGCGGAGCGTATATTGCACCAACGGGCATTACGGAAAGCGGCGCGGATAAACCGCCGACGTGATCCTCGTGCGCGTGGGTGCATACCATATAATCTATATGTGGAACATTCAGCTTTTTTAAGTATGCAACAATCAAGCTGCTGTCCGCAGCATTTCCGCCGTCAATAATCATTGTATCATCTTCGCATTGTAATATTGCCGCGTCCGCTTGCCCCACATCAACAAAATGTACTGTCAATTCTGATGTAGGCTGTTCGGTGGGTTCGGCGGTTATTGTAGGTGTATGTGCAACAGTGGGCGGCGGTGTATTAGATGTTGACGTGCAGCCTGTCAATACGCACATAATACTCAATAATACGGAAATAATCGCTTGCTTTTTCATAAAATATAACCTCCTTATTTTGACATTCTATGAATGTCATTCTTTATACTATTTTATCGTATAATAAACAAAATGACAAGTAGTAAATGTCAAAAAGGGAGTTTATTATGTTTAAAAATAGAGCAAATGACGGGAAATCAAATGTTTGTGGAAGAAATGTAGCTAAATATAGATTACAAATGAAACCGAAAATGTCGCAAAGAGCGTTAGCTGACAAATTGCAAATTTTAGGCATAGATGTTGATAAAAACGCTATACAACGCATTGAGTGCGGAAAGAGATTTGTAACAGATATTGAGCTTGTAGCACTCGCACAAGCCCTTGAAGTTGATGTAATAATGCTATTAAAATAAAAAAGGACGGAGTGCAGCCGCAATATACGGTTACACTCCGTCTTAAAATGTAATCATTCAGAAGTCCAATTTTGAGGGTATAAGGGTATTTATATTACCTTGCATAATTCACGCTTAAAAAACCCCTTTATTATGCGATTTTTAAAGGTCTGAATGATTACCTTTCTCAATACATTTTCTCTTGTATTCCGCAATCTTACGTCTGCGAACAACTTTTCGGCAGTTATTACAGTATTTTGCGTTATTTACCTTTTTTATAAATTCCTTACCGCATACAGTGCATTTTGATGTATTTTTCGGCTTCATCAGCTTTATGTACAATTCCTTATCATTCGGCAATACCGCTGTTCTGAACCATTTACAATTAAGGGAATATGAAATACTTTGAGGGCAGACGCAAGGCTCGCCGTCGTCAAGTAAAATACAATTCCCGTTATCGTAGTTGCAGCATTGATTTTTTATAAGCGCCTTGCACCGCCGCGCCTGTTCGGGCGTCATTCGTATAATATCCGTCAACGGAATTTACTGTCCCGCAGTTCTGACAAACTGATTTCGTCCAATGATACCCCGTATAGAACGCGTCAACGCCGGGTGTGCCGTCGTCAAGATTGCCTTTGCCTTTTCCGTCAATAAGCGTACCGTCCGAATAGTAGACGCCGCGATTATACGCTGTTTCGCCTGTTCGGGTATATTCAGGTACGCGGTAGGAAATATTGCTTGTCGGCATATCGCAGACGGGACAGAACATAGTACCCGTAGTTACTGTTGCATTGATGTCAAACTCGCTTGTGCGTCCGTTTGCTTCAATCCATACGTCCGCCGGATCGACATATTCGTTACTCTGTGCCGCAAAAGCGGGGATTGAGGGAATAACGCTCAAAGTCATTCCCGCCGCCATTACAGCGGCTAAAATTCTTTTTATTTTGTTTCTCATTTCTAAAAATCCTCCTTGTCAAGATTTAAAATTTTGTATTAAAAAACACGCTCGCATAGGCGGGGCGCGTGGTTTTTGGTTGTATGTAATTTTAATTACCTCCGTACATATCGTGATTTACTTTCAAGGTATAATAGCTGTCGATAGTGGAGGGGGCATTGAATAACGCCGCAAGTAAATATTTTCTTGTATCGTGTACGTCTGTTGTATTATTCTTCATACAGTCTATGACATATTCGATATGCTCGCTGTTCAGTTTCAGAAATTTGGATTTTACCGTTTCCGCGTTTCGTTCCTCGCTTGCAACAGTCAGGTATTCTCTTGTGGTACATACCGTTTCAGTGATAATATCAACAATTTCATTCAGCATACCGATATTGCCGTTTAGCTTTTGACATAAAATATCATACTCAATATTTTGTTTTATAAGCTGTCTGTATGCTAAAATCTTATCCATTCCTATCCGTTCAGGCTGTTGTGGTTTTACAGGCTCGCTGTTTTCCTCCGGCTCCGTAGAATTGATTGGATAAGTATTTAATAAATCAGTATTTGATTTTTCAGTATTTGATTTATTAGTATTTAATTGCGTGGACTTGCCCTGTTCAGGTTCAGCCTGTTCAGGATTATCCAATGTTGGATTTTCCAATGTAGGCTCGGTCTGTTTTGGTTCGGGCGATATAGGCAATTCGTGTATGATATATTCATTTTCGCCAAGCTGCCCTTTTTCGTTTCTGACGCGGGAACGCTCAATATATCCAAACGCTTCAAGTTCATTGATTGCCGAGCGTATGGCGTCAATGCCCTCTTTATTTAAAGTTGCTAAGCCTTTAAGGGAATAATCCCAATCTTCAGGCAAGCTAAGCATAAACGATAAAAGCCCTTTTGACCGCAGGGACAAATCTTTATTTTTTAAATGATGATTAGACATCACTGTAAAATCTTTTGTTTTCTGTACTCTGAATACTGTTGCCATAGCTGATATGCTCCTTTCCTAAATATCGACATCAAAAAAGGCATTGATTTTTTCTCAATGCCCTTTGGTTTTTATTGACAATCTCAATGCTATAACTTATACTGAATGTAGAAAAAAAGCGAAATGTGTAAAAACATCTCACCTTTTCAAAAAGTTATATCTTGCATTGTTTATCACTGTCTAAAAAACCTTGATTTTATGCGATTTGTGGGAGTTTCCTTAAAAATTGTTATAGAAGTATAACAATCCCCGACAGCGTAACAAGTATTGGTAGTGGTGCGTTTGATTGCAGCGGCTTAACAAGCGTTATTATCCCCGACAGTGTTACAGAGCTCGGTCATAGTATGTTCTGGATGTGCAGTAATTTAAAAAGCGTATCAATAGGCAGCGGCGTTAAAACAATTCCGTCGGGATTTTTCGGCAATTGCTCTGAATTAACGAGCATAATAATCCCCGACAGCGTAAAGAGTATTGGCGGTAAAGCGTTTGTAGACTGTGACAAGTTTAAATCTGTATATTATAAGGGTACGGAGGAACAATGGAACGCTATTAAAATTGAAAGCTCCGACGGTGGTAATTTTCGTTTGATAGAGGCAACCAAACATTACAACTATGTCCATACGCACACGCTGACGCATCACGAAGCCACCGCAACCTGTACAGAAGCAGGAAACGGCGAATATTGGACGTGTGAAAACGAGGTCGCTGTATTAGGCTGTAATAAAATGTTCTCAGACGCAAACGGCGAAACGGAAATTACCGAAATCCCTGCAGCAGCTGCAAGCCATAATTGGGGCGCGTGGAGCATTACCGCAGAGCCGACACTCACAGCGGCAGGTACTGCAGAGCGCATTTGTGCGCGTGACAGCAGTCATAAAGACACAAAAACACTTCCCGATTTGACCGATACAACAGTTTGGACAGCGGGCGATTATACTGCACCTACAGTGGACGCAGCCGGTTCACAGGAATATACATCGGAGTATGGCAATGTAACGGTTACTATTCCCAAACTAACCCCAACCCCAACGCCAACAGTAACCCCAACTCCGACAGCAACGCCTACACCAACAGCAACGCCGACAGCAACGCCAACAGCAACCCCGACCGCAACGGCAACGCCAAAGCCGACAGCAACGCCGACAGCAACTCCAACGGCAACGGCAACTCCAACGGCAACGCCGACACCTACCTCAACGGCAACGCCGACAGCAACTCCAACGGCAACGGCAACTCCAACGGCAACGCCGACACCTACCTCAACGGCAACGCCAACGGCAACGCCAACAGCAACGGCAACGGCAACGCCGACAGCAACAGCAACCCCGACACCTACCTCAACAGCAACGCCGACAGCGTCACCGACCGCGAAACCAAAACGCAAAGGTGGTTCGTCATCTAAAGCGACGCCTACGCTAAAACCGACCGCAACACCGAGTCCGACTGCCGAGCCGACAAAAGACCCGACAGCAACGGTTAAACCGACACCCGAGGCAAAACAGCATAAAGCGTATATCACAGGCTTTGAGGGTAAATTTACTCCCAACGGAAATATCACAAGGGCTGAAACGGCGGCAATGCTCGCGCGGCTTACGGACGGTTTTGAGGAAAACGGAAGCTATACGGTGACATTCCCCGATATTGCAGATAATGTGTGGTATAAAAACTACATAGGCTTTGAGGAAAATCAAAACATCATAACAGGCTATCAGGACGGTACATTAAAGCCCATGGAAAGTATCACAAGAGCGGAATTTGTGAGTATGATTACACGCTTTGCAAAATTAAGCACATCAAACGCCGATACACCGTTTACAGATACAGACGGGCATTGGGCGGCGGAACAGATTGCAGCTTGCTATAAAGCGGGATATATAAAGGGATATTTGGATAATACATTCCTGCCCGACAATTACATTACCCGCGCGGAGGCTGTTGTAATAATCAACAGAGTGCTTGACAGAAACGATATTAAGGATTTTGAAAATTCGTTCAGTGATGTAACAGAAAGCCATTGGGCGTATGCCGATATAATGGAAGCAGCAGTTACGCATGATGTAAATTAAAAATTTTATTAAGACAGTAAAGCGGCATATCGCAATTTTTATTGCAGTATGCCGTTTTTGTTTGGGATAAAAATATGAAACCAATTATAACGGTGAAGAAAACAGAATTTTTTTGTGGAATGTATTGCAAACTTATCCGTGTTGTGGTAAAATATTTGTATAAAGTAAAAAATTTGAGGAGGGACTACCTATGTTAAAGGAAGATGTATTAAAAAAGCTTACGGACTGCGGTCTTGTCGCGGTCGTAAGAGCGAACAATGCAGAGGAGGCGATTAAGATTTCCGACGCTTGTCTTGCAGGCGGATGTACGGGAATTGAGCTTACGTTCACCGTTCCGGGCGCGGACAAAGTAATTGCGGCTTTGGCTGAGAAGTATTCAAACGGCGAGATGATGCTTGGTGCAGGAACTGTTCTTGACCCAGAAACGGCAAGAATGGCAATTTTGGCAGGCGCGAACTTTATCGTAAGCCCTGCGTTCAACCCCGAAACGGCAAAGCTTTGTAACCGTTACAGAGTTCCGTATATGCCCGGTTGTGCGACAATTACGGAGGTTATTACGGCTATGGAAGCAGGCGCTGATATTGTTAAGATATTCCCTGCAGATTTGTACGGACCGAAGATTATAAAGGACATTAAAGGTCCTCTTCCGCAGGCTCAGATGATGCCGACGGGCGGCGTTGACAAAGATAACGTGGCTGAATGGATTAAAGCAGGCGTTGTTGCTGTAGGCGCAGGCTCATCGCTTACAAAGGGCGCAAAGACAGGCGACTATGCGGCAATCACAGCTACGGCGAAGGAATTTATTGCAAATATTAAGGCAGCACGCGCAGAACTGAAGAAGTAATATAAACCTCTTTTGTTAAAATGAGGCGGCATTTGCAGACAAACCGATAAATTGGTGTTTAGCGACATGTCGCGGTGAGGCTCTGCAAGGCTTCCCTTGGGGGAAGCTGTCAGCGTAGCTGACTGATGAGGGCGAATAAGAGTCAAATATCCCTCATCCGTCATTTCCTTCGGAAATGCCACCTTCCCCTAAGGGGAAGGCTTATAAACAACAATTTATATAAATAAAAATTAAAAAAGGAGAAAAATTAAATGGCAAAAGTTGTTACAATGGGTGAAATCATGTTAAGATTATCAACACCCGGAAATCAGAAATATATTCAGGCTACACAGTTTGATATTAACTACGGAGGCGGCGAGGCAAATGTTGCCGTGTCGCTTGCAAATTACGGTCATGACGCGGAATTTGTCACAAAAGTTCCCGAAAACCCAATCGGCGCTTGCGCTGTTGCGGCGCTCCGTAAATACGGCGTTGAAACAAAGCATATTGCAAAGGGCGGCGACAGACTTGGAATTTACTTCCTTGAAACAGGCGCGTCAATGCGTCCGTCAAATGTAACCTACGACCGCGCAAATTCTTCAATTGCGACGGCTGACGCAAAGGATTTCAACTTTGACGAAATCTTTGAGGGTGCGGATTGGTTCCACTTCACGGGAATTACGCCTGCCGTTTCCGATAAGGCGGCGGAGCTTACAGAGCTTGCTTGTAAGGCGGCAAAGGCTCACGGCGTAACGGTTTCCTGCGACCTCAATTTCAGAAAAAAGCTATGGTCGTCGGAAAAGGCGCAGAAGGTTATGTCAAATCTTATGCAGTATGTTGATGTTTGTATCGGCAACGAGGAGGACGCCGACAAGGTTCTCGGCTTTAAGCCCGAAAACACGGACGTTACAAGCGGTTCGCTCAATCTTGCTGGATATGAGAGCATATTCAAGCAGATGGTTAAGAAGTTCGACTTTAAGTACGTTATTTCATCGCTAAGAGTTTCAAAGTCAGCGTCGGATAACGGCTGGTCGGCTTGCATCTATTCGAGAGATGACGACGAGTTCTATCACTCAAAGGAATACAGAGTACACCCAATCGTTGACCGCGTAGGCGGCGGCGACAGCTTTGCGGGCGGTACAATCTGCGGCTTCGTTGACGGCAAGAACTTCAAAGACGCTCTTGAGTTCGGCGTTGCGGCTTCCGCGCTGAAGCACACAATCCCCGGCGACTTCAACCTTGTTACAAGGGAAGAGGTTGAAACTCTCGCAGGCGGCGACGGTTCGGGCAGAGTTCAGAGATAAAAGAATAAAACATAAGACAATAAAAAAAGGATGAAATCCGCAAATCGGATTTCATCCTTTTTTGGAGCTAACGAGCGGAGTCGAACCGCCGACCTCTTCATTACCAATGAAGTGCTCTGCCTACTGAGCTACGTCAGCAAAATTACTGTATCAGTATAGCATAAAAAAGCGATAATGTCAAGAGAAGCGCGGAAAATTCTGCACTCTGCAATTTGTGATTGCAACGTCACAAGATTTGTGTTAAAATATATATAAATCACAAAAAGGATGTGAGAAAAATGCTGAAAAGAATAATTGCTGTGCTGTTATCAGCGGCGGCGCTGATGCCGTGCGTGTTTGCGAGCGGTGATATAGAGGTGTATCTTGACGGCTCGCAAATAAGCTTTGACCAGCCTCCGATTATATATAACGACAGAACAATGGTGCCTATGCGCGCAATTTTTGAAGCCCTCGGGCTTACCGTTCAATGGTTTGAGGAGGATAAACGTGTCACAGCGTACGGCGAGAACATAAAAATGACTATGTATATAGGTGACGACACAATATCTCTTAATGAGAAGACATATAAAACGGATACCGCGCCGATAATTATAGAGGGACGCACGCTTGTACCGTTAAGAGCTATAGGCGAGCTTCTTAATTCCGAGGTCGGATGGGACGGCGAAAACCGCGTTGTTACGATTGACACATCAGAAAGCGAGTATTTTAAGGGAGAAAAATTATCGGACAGAGAGCTTGAAAAAAAGATTTTGGAGCTTACGAATATTGAGCGCGCAAAATGGGGAAGAAAACCGCTTGTTTGGAATGACACACTTGCCGATACTGCGCGAAAACACAGTCAGGACATGGCAGACCGAGAATTTTTCAGCCATAATAACCCTGACGGACAGACGCCGTTTGACAGAATGAATGCGGCGGGAATTGATTATAAAATAGCGGCGGAAAATATTGCGGCAGGGCAGGCTACACCTGAGACAGCAATGCAAAGCTGGATAAACTCAAAAGGACATCTTGAAAATATTATGCGTGAGGATTTGGAGGAACTTGGAGTTGGAATTGCCCGCGGCGGAAAATACGGGATTTATTGGACGCAGAATTTTGCGACATTAAAAAAATAAAGGCTGTTGTGCTAAAAACAACAGTCTTTATTTTATTGTC
>CAYUSE010000012.1:0-21737 GCA_964447095.1 uncultured Lachnospiraceae bacterium
CCCTGTTTGACTTTGGAACAAATGCTTTTCCGCATATAACACAGTGTTTTGACTGCTTCGGATTAACAACTTCTGCAAGCAAGGCCTTATCTTGCGGAAGTATGCAATGTCGAAACCATTTACAGCAGACAGAATATGAAATGCTTTGAACACAATCGCAATCAAGAGCAATACATTTGCCATTATCGTAATTACAACATAGATTATGTATCAGAGCATTTGCTTTCCGACACTGCATTGGTGTCATGCGGATTAAAGAGCCGTTTTTGTTTCGCTCAATCGCTTGTATATACTTTCCCTCCTTTCGTGATTGGCGTGAACGCTTTGCCAACAGTTTGTTTCGTTCAAAATATCAACTCTTATAAAACATATTTACATTGCGTCATTAACTGTAAATATATGGTAATTATATCATTATTCCCATAAAATGTCAATAGATTTTACAAGTTTGTCCTATGTAAAAAATTACGCTAATATCTTGATTTATAGTCTGATTTTGCTACCAGCAAGCAAAGCGAGTGTGTACCCATTCGCGAAAAATCAAATTTCTGTACTTGCTTAAACTTCGTTACCAGCAAGCACATCAAACGGGTACCCCGTTTGAAAATTTGATTTTGTTTTTGGGAATATTCCCAAACCCTTTTTATCTTTTAGGCGCTATATACAGGCTGACATAAATATTTTCATACGCTTTACCGGCTGGGCGTGCAAAACTTCTTTTGATATAATTATATTATAAAAAGATTGAAAGGAGTTTTTTAATGGCAAGTTTTATAGAAGAACTGTATTATGGTAACATCAACCCAAATGCTAAACAGTTTAATTTATCATCACAGTATGCAAAAGCTATGAAAATATTTTGCGATAACGAGAAAACTTTAATAAAAGAGTTGACAGGCGATAATCTGGATTTATTTAATGACCTCGTAAACGCACACGATGAAATCACAGCTACAAGCGATATTGAAAATTTCAAGCTCGGTTTCAGACTTGAGGGGCAGCTAAGAGAGTGCGGCGAGTTTGCGAAACGAAAAGGATATACTGTTATCAAAACATACGCAGACCGAGCAATATCGGGCAAGAAAGCCTATAACCGCCCTCAATTTATGCAGATGATAGCCGACAGTAAACAAAAGCTGTTTGATACGGTTATAGTTTGGAAAATTGACAGATTTTCAAGGGATAAATATGACAGTGTTTTCTACAAGAACGCTTTAAAAAAGAATGGCGTAAGCGTCATTTCAGCAAAAGAGCCTATTGACGATACTCCCGAAGGTCAGCTTATGGAAAGTATTTTCGAGGGCTTTTCTGTTTATTACATAAAGGATTTATCGGTTAAGGTCAGCAGAGGAATGACCGAAAATGTGCTTAAAGGAAAATTCAACGGCGGCGCATTGACTTTCGGTTATTTAATAGACAAGGACAAGCATTTTCAGCCTAATCCCGATACCGCCCCTATTGTAAAAGAAATCTTTGAAAAATATTCAGAGGGCGAAACCATTAAAAATATTATTGCGTCGCTTGCCGAGCAGGGAGTAAAAAACCAACGCGGCAAAACCCCTACATCAAATTTTGTGGCAAGTATTCTTAGAAACAGACGATATTTAGGCGAATACCGATTTAAAGATACGGTTGTGGAAAATGCCTTTACTCCGTTAGTTACAAAAGAAATTTTTGACAAGTGCCAGCGGAGAATAGCCGCAAATAAGAAAAAGCCTGCACATTTTAAAGATGTACAGGATAAATATATTTTGACGGGTAAAATATTTTGCGGTCATTGTGGCAGTACAATGGCAGGTGTAAGCGGTACGAGTAAGACTGGTAAAAAATATAGATATTACCATTGCAACACAGCTAAAAAGAGAAAACTATGTGATAAAAAGCGTATTAAAAAGGATTTTATTGAGGATATTGTTGTCGATTATACCGTTGATATGCTCAATGACGATAAGCTGATAGATTGGATTGCAGATACCTGTTATAAATTGCAGTTGAGCAGTGATACTAAACCATTAACAATTAAAAACCGCCTCAAACAAATTGAAAAAGAGCTTGACAATGTTATGACTGCAATCAAGCAAGGTATATTCTCACCAACAATTAAAAAAACACTTGACAGTTTAGAGCAGGAAAAATCCGAATTGGAATTATTGCTTACAAAATCTGAAATAGAACACCCAACTATCAGCAAGGAACAAATAAAATTCTGGATATGTCAATTCAAGCTAATTGACAAAAACGATATTACCCAAAAGCAGAAGTTAATTGACATTTTTGTAAATTCCGTCTATGTATATGACGATAAAATGCTGATTACCTACAACTATAAGGACGGTGAAAAGTGTATTGACTATGACGAGATACAGGAATATCTCAACAAAAAGGAAAACTCTGATAATCATAATGACTATCAGAGTTCGCCTTTAAACTGTTTTGGTACGCGATCAGGGGTTCGAACCCTGGACACCCTGATTAAGAGTGATTTGCCTTGACAGGCAAATCCAGAAGGGCGCACATTGCGCATAAAATCAAGACTTCTCAAAAGTTATATTTTAATTCTTTTCAATCTGTATCACTGATTTTTGATATTTACATGATACCTCCAAACACATCAAAAGTCAATACTTTTTCACAAAATAATCTTAATTATTTCAAATCGGAATATACCAGAACAAATTAAATCAAATTCGATTAAATCGTTACAATTCCCTTTAAAAAGTTTTAAATAATTTTTTAGAAGTGCCATTTATAGCAGGAAATGATTTTTTAAATCAGCTATAATAAAGACATCAAATGAGATAAACAATATCTCAAAAAAATAATCTATATTTTTTAAGAAAGGAGTTGTTTTATATGAACAACACAAAAATTACAGTAAAGAGAAATCAGAAGAATGAGGTTATTGTAGCAATAGTTTCAAAAACCTTCCGCAAGAGAGCCAACATATTCGGAACACAAGAATATGACGAATGGGAGAAGTTTGTTACAAGAAATCCAAAAGCTAAAATGATAGTAATCAGGAACAAAACGGCACAGCCAAGAGCAGAGAAGGAAATCAGACCTACATACGAAAAAATGATTAACTTCATAAACACACAGGATAATTCAGAATTTTACCTCAAAGAAATAGACAGAATTAAAAATATGACCGCTATAAATGGCAAATCATATAATACGATTGTAAAATGGTTTAATAACACTTTTGAAAATACAGCCGATTACAGATTGACATTTAAAGGCATACTTGAAGAAAATCCAACAGGAAAAGTAACAAATATCAAAACAGTAAACAAAAACACAGCAGCGTAAAGAAAGGAAAGGTAAAAGATTATGAAAAACGGATATAAGATTGATTTAGAAAAGAACACGATAACTTTAAACAAAAAATTTGCCGTTGCTATGAATGAATACGGCAGCACAGAATACAGGATTTATAAGGGACTTAAACGAGATTTTCCATATTTTGCAACAGTTGTTGAATCTGGCAGGAAACAGACCGTACCGAGATATAACAAGCGATTTACATATGAGAATATGGAAAAGTATATAAGCACCTTTGCCAATTCGGAGGAATTACTGATAATGTTTGAAACAGTAAAAGCAAAGTCCGCACCGTTAGCAAGTCCGTATAAATATGTATGCGATTGGTTTAAGGCGCAATTTCCTAACTACAAAGAAACGCCTACCTTTGAGAAAAACGATATGGTTGTATCGCTTGTAGCAGAACCAAAAGAAGAAGATTATAAACAGAAAGAAAAGAAAGAAGCTGCATAATAAAAAGAGTTGTTGAAAAATGAATAAGCACAAAAATAATCTGTCCGATATTGGAACAGGTTATTTTTGTTTGTAAATTGGAGCATACCCTATTTTTACATTCCAAAAGGACGGAAATCGTGTAAAATATAAATTGATTTTCAGTTATTTTTACAATATGTAAATTACTTTTTGACTTATATTTACATTTATCAATCCAGAAGCACAGAATACAGACCGTCATTTGATATGGCGGTTTTGTTGTTTGCGGCTGCCGCTCCATAGATACATTATACCTTGCCTTGCGGTCTGTTTTGATTTTTATATAAAATTTTGATATTATATATATAGAACAAGGGAAAATTTATATAAAATTCAATCTTGTTTCGGCTGCTACATAGCAGCTATTATTTTTTATTAGGAGGTCTGCAATGTTTACAGACACAATAAATATATCGGCTGAATGGTTAAGTATAGATAAACCAGAATTAAAAATATTGCTATTAGTAAGTCTTTCGGATAACGCGGAATATAAAGGGAATTTAAAAAGTATTTGTAATTGGTTAGGTGTAGCACCTTGTTCCGTCAATAATACAAGAATAAAAGAAGCATTAGACAGCTTATAGGAAAAAGGCTATATTTCATATAATGTTACAGGACGCACCTATACAATAGCTATCAATGAAATTAAATCAAATAATATTGTGCCAATCCGCAAACAATGGATTGATGAATTAAAAAAATATAACAAAGATGAAAACGGAAAAAACATCAACAAAAACAATTCTATTGATTGGGTACAAATATTAAGAGTATTTGCGTTTCTGTATCATAGAAATAATAATGATATAATAACACAGGCAGAAATTGCGGAACAGATAAACAATATAATATCTGTACCAACAATATCAACCGCAGTAACCGCAATTAAAAGTTGTCATTTACAAGGTATTACCTTTAAGGCAGAAGTCAAAACACACAAAAAAACAGATGACAGCGGCAATGAAATATATCGCACTGAAGGTACGGAATTTAGTATAATGTTGAATTTTGAAGATATATAATAAAAACTATAAATTTTTCACTAATCATTATATATAAAATATAGAACAGAAAAAAATTTATAGTTTTTTGCCGCCTGCCGCAAGTAATCTTTTCTTTTCTCTATTGGTTATAAGAAAGCCGCGTTTACGCGGCTTTCAAAAGGCAAGGCGCAAGTTTGCGCCTTGCAAAAGAAAAAGAATAACATAAAAAGAAAATTGCCCTATAAGCGCATTTAAATGCTTATAGGGCATTATTCATAATTCAATGTTTATATCACCATTAAATCCTTTTAACAAATCATCAAGAGCCTTTTCCGCGCAATCGTAGGCTTTTTCTTCAAGTTCTTTTTCAAGCTGCTTTTCTGCTTGCTTCTGGCGCAAATAGTCAATAGTAAAGTCGCGGTATTCTTGCTAAAATTCAAAATATTCTTTCTGGCTAAATTCTTCTTTTGGAATAAATGCACGTTTCATATTTCTTTCGTGAAAATCAAAAAGTTTATTATAATATTCTCTATCCGTCATACGATTTCAATCCTTTCTGTAATTTCTTCTAATTCCCCTATTGGAATAAAAGCAATAACGCTTGTTTTATATGCGTTATGCTGCTTCCGCGTTTGAATATTCTATTTATTTTTATAATAGTATTCGCGCAAATCTTCTGTACGGATTTTATATAAAATTCCGTTGACCTTATCAACAAAAACAAGGTACTATGCAGCAGTAGTATAAAACCAACCGTTATAGTTTCTTTCCATATTTGCGGTAAGTTCAATGCAGATTTTATTTTCTAAAAGACAATTTTGCGTTTTTACTTCATACCCTGTTCCGTCAATTAAAAAATCAATATCCTGCTGCTAATATTCCTTATCTTCACTAACATCAATAATATTGCAGCCGATACTGTTGTAATAGTCAAATACTATCTATTCGCCGTATTTCCCTTTTGCCTTATCGCGCAAAAATTCATTTTCAAAAGCCATTTGAAATACCTCTTTTCTAAACAGTTTCCTCCAGAAGTAAACGGATATAATCACCTAATTTGCGCTTGCTTCTGGCGGCTAATGCGGAATAGGTGTTGTATGTGTTTTCATCAACGCGGAAACTAATTGTTTTTGTTTTTCTCAATTATAATCAATCCTTTCTATTTAATTTTTAAGAAATACAATATTGTTGTATCTCTCAGGAATATATAAAAATTGTAGTGATTGCATTGAAAAACTTTGTCCAAAATGTTTGCACAAAATTTTTGTTGTTTTCGTGAGGGAACAGACCGCGCGAAGCAGATATAAGGCGCGTTTGTTCTTGCTGCCCGAATTATACCCCGCCCCCTTAAAATACTTTTGTGTTAGGCTCTCCGCCGCGAAGCGAGCCTTTTTATACCACATAGCCGCTGCCGCAAGTAAATTATTGAGAAAACACAAAAGGCAGCGCGAACGCTGCCCCTACTAATAAATATTTTATCACTTTTAATAAAATCTAAAAAATCTTTTTAATAAGAATTTTTACATCTTTTAGATTGTGTTCTATATGGCTTATTATATTTTCTGGGGAAGATGATTTGTTATAAACTGCACGCAATAATTCGTTTGGTCTGCCTATAAATTCATCAATATTATTTATTTTCTCTATTAAATTTATTTCGTCAATATTTGTTATGTTTTGACTATTTATATGTAATCTTTTATAAGTATCAGTAAGCCGCATTTCACTTGTGAATAGCATAGAACGATCGTGTCTTATTTGCTCTATTTTTTCTATAAATTCTTCAAATGTCATAATTCATCACTCCTTATTCTTTTACATAATCAAATACAATATTTGTATTTTTCAAATAATCATTATTGCTGCCGATATACATTTCATTCCATTCCGCTTCGCTGCCGCAATATTTTACGGTAGTCAAGTTTGAGCAGTTATTAAATGCGCCGTTTTCAATTTCTGTTACGCTCTTTGGTATAACTATTTCTGTTAAGCTTTTTAAATTAAACTGATTGTCTATATTTGTTATACCATTTCCAATAGTAACGCTTGTTAAGCCGCTGCAACCATCAAATGCGTTATCGCCAATACTCATTACGCTGTCTGGTATGGTAATACTTGTCAAGCCGCTGCAACCGCTAAACGCAGAATCACCAATGCTTGTTATACTGTCCGGTATTGTTATGCTTGTTAATCCGCTACAATGATAAAATACACCATAGCCAATGCTTGTTACGCTGTCGGGTATGGTAATACTTGTCAAGCCGCTGCAATACTTAAACGCACTATCACCAATACTTGTTACGCTGTCGGGTATGGTAATGTCTGTTAAGCTGCTACAATTATAAAACGTGTAATTCCCAATGCTTGTTACGTTATCAGGTATTACAAGGTTTGTTACTAATTCATTGTTTAAATACAGATTATCAGCATAAGACATTGGAATACTGTCGAATTTTATATTGCACCAAGCAGCCAAATCTGTTATATATACATCTTTTAAGCCGCTGCAACCATTAAACGCACCCTCGCCAATGCTTGTAACACTATTTCCAATACTAATACTTGTCAAGCTACGGCAACCATAAAACGCATTCCTATCAATGCTTGTAACACTATTTCCAATACTAATACTTGTCAAACCGCTGCAATCACAAAACGCAAAACAGCCAATGCTTGTTACACTGTCTGGAATGGTAACGCTTGTTATACTATCTAATTCTTCAAATGCGAACATCGGTATTTTAGCTACACCATCTGGAATTGTTATTTTCCCTGCCACTCTTTTTCCGTTAAGATATAGTTTATTTGCATAATGCATAGGATTTGAATCATAATAACTGCTAAAGTTTATATTCAAATATGCCGCAAGGTCTGTTATATATACACTATCTAATTTGTTGCAATTATAAAACGCATAATCGCCAATACTCGTCACGCTATCAGGTATAGTAACGCTTGTTAATCTACTGCAATTTCCAAACGCATTAGAACCAATGTTTGTTACGCTGTTTCCGATTGTAATGTTTGTCAAACCGCTGCAACCATAAAATGCAGAACTACCAATGCTTGTTACGCTGTTTCCGATTGTAACACTTATCAAACCGCTGCAACCATAAAACGCAGAACTGTCAATGCTTGTTACACTGTCTGGTATGGTAACACTTGTCAAACCGCTGCAACCATAAAACGCCAAACTACCAATGCTTGTTACACTGTCTGGGATAGTGATACTTGTTAAGCCATTGCAATTCTCAAATACATAATTACCAATACTTGTAACGCCTTTTTCTATTACAACCGATTTTATATTTCCGCGTTCAGAATACCAACGCAAACCACGAGCAAAACACTCATCACTACCATCATATTTTTCATAGTTTGTCATATCGCCTGTGCCGCTTATTGTAAGTGTACCGTTATCATTCAGATAGTATGCAACGGTATCACCACATTTTCCCCATTTATCTAATACCATATCATCACAATGAAGATTAGAATGGATAAAACGATTATTACCTAATTCGCCCCCACTCATAGTATGTATTACTCCTAATCCTATTGTTATTTGTGTAAAATCTATAAAATTATCGTTATAATATATATCTGTTAAGTTATTGCAACCATTAAACGCATAATTGCCAATACTTGTAACGCTATTTGGAATAGTAATACTTGTTATTCCACTACATTTGTAAAATGTATAGTTACCAATACTTGTAACTCCATTTTCTATTACAACGGATTTTATATTGCTATTATTATAAAAAGGTGAAGAAGAAGAACTATAATCTTCCATATCACCTGTGCCGCTAATTGTAAGTGTGCCTGTTATTTCATCAAGCGACCAAGTAACATTTGAGGGCGGTTTTGGCGTTGGTGTAGGTATCGCTGTCGGTTTAGGTGTCGGCGTTGCAGTTGGTTGTGGTGTAGGTGTTGCTGTTGGTCTGGGCGGTAATGTCGCTGTTGGTGTTAGCGTAAATTCTTCCGCTTTAATAACAGGATGCATATCATCCGACCAGATAAAAACCTTTGCAGACGCATTATATACTGATTTTTCAACAGATATATTTGTATTGTCTGTTGTTTCAAGCGGTACGCGCTTCACTTCAAGCAATGCGCCGTTTACATCATAAATTGCCGCGTAAACATAACAGTTTGCGTATGCTACTTCTGGTGTAATATCAAAATTATATGTAGTGTCGGTTTCTGCTTTTGTTATTGTTGCCGTTGTTTGCGTAATTGGTGTATCTGCTGCCGCCATAATAGGCATAATTGCAAGCAGCATTGATAAAACCAATAGCAGACTTAAAAATTTCTTTCTCATTTTCCGAGTTTCCTCCTTTAAAAATAGTTGAAAAATCTCATTTTACTTTAATTATAATCTTGTTTTACGAGATTGTCAACAATTTACTAATGTTTTATGAGAATTTTTGGCGATTTATCTCATTTTCCATTACAATGTAAATGAGGTGATTTATATGAATTTTGGCGAACGGTTAAAAAGCCTGCGTGAAGATAATGACGAGAAGCAAAAGGATATTGCAAAACTGTTATTTGTATCTGCAAATATGATTAGCGCGTATGAATTAGGCAAGCATTTTCCTAAAAATGAAAAATCTTTGATTACGCTTGCAGAACATTTTAATGTAAGCCTTGATTATTTGCTCGGATATTCCAATGTTCCGAAATATGAAGATATAAAAATAATTGATGTTAGCGGCTTAAATAATGAGGATATAACCGCAGTTTCTACAATAGTGAACAGTTTAAAGAAAAAGAATAAATAATACGAAACGGAGTACACACAATGCCAAAATCAGAAAATCAAAAACTAAAAATTCTATATGTTGCAAAATATCTGCTTGAAAATTCGGACGAAAACCACGAGGTAATAACAAAAGATATTATTGATTATCTTGAAAACCAATGCGGCATATACGCAGAACGGCGCAGCATTTACAGAGATATAAACCTTTTAACAAAAGACCTTGAAAACGGTAATGACTTAGGAATGGAAATTATAAGAGGACAAGGCAATAAATATAAACTGATTTCAAGACCGTTTGAATTTGACGATTTGCGGCTTCTGGCACAATGTGTTTATTCAATGAAATTTGTTCCAGAAGAACAAGCAAAAAGACTGATAAATGTTTTAAGCGGATTTTGCAGTCAATATCAAGCTGATGATTTAAAATCAGAAACTATTGTATGTGATAGGGTAAAATCCAGACAAAAAGGAACAATGGCAATTATCGGTAATATCAACGCGGCTATGTCAAATAAGCTGAATAACGAGCCGCACACACCGCAGAAAATCAGTTTTAAATACCTTAAATATTCTATCGGCAATATGCAGCAAGTGGAACGCAGAAAAGGCAATACATACATTGTAAGTCCATATAAACTAATCATAAATGACGGTAACTATTATCTTCTGGCATTTGCCGACAAAGAACAAAAATTCCGTACATATCGCATTGACCGTATGAAAGACTTGAAACTTCTTGAAGAACCAAGAGAAGGCGAAGATGTGTTCAAGGATATTGATTTAACTACATACACGCGCCGCACTTTTGGTATGTATGGCGGCACAAAAGAAAAGGTTACAATGCGATTTGTAAATTCCCTGCTTGATACAGTGGTTGACCGTTTCGGAACAGATGTAATTTATATGAAAGTTGATAACAACCATTTCAAAGTTATTGCAGATGTTGAGGTAAGTCCTCAATTTTTCGGTTGGATTTGCGGATTTGGTAATCGTGCAGTTATAGAAAGTCCTCAAAATGTTGTTGACGATTTCCAGAAGCACATAGAAAAGATACAAAGTAAATATTAAATAATAAAAGGTAGTCAAAGTTTATTCTTTTGACTACCTTATTTTGATTTGTTCCGTTTCTATCCGTTTTAATCTGTTTTGTTCCGATTTGTTCTAAATTGATTTACCTTGTTTTGCTTCTATCCATTTTAATCTTGTTACTATTGGATTTTAATTGCACCAATGGCGAAAAGTTATCGTAATTCTTTACAATATCCGCGTCAAAGATAGCGCAATAATGCTTTGTCATATCAAGCGTGGAATGACCTAAAAGCCGTTGCAGCGTAAAAGCATTACCACCGCAGTCAACAAGATATTTCCGCGCGAACGTATGACGAAAAGAATGAATGCTTGTCTTTTGGACACCGCGCCTGTTGTTGTACCTTGCTATGCTGCTTCGGAGTGCATATTCTTTCAGTTGTTCGCCGCTTTCATTCGGGAACAAATAATCGCTGTCCTCGCCGCCGCGAACGTGCATATATTCTCTAATGATTGAACATAGTTCGCTGCACAGCGGAATTACTTGCGCTTTTTTATTTTTGGTATGCCTCAAATATATTACTTGATTATCAAGGTCAACATCTTGATTTTGTATGTTCCGTATCGTAGCAGCGCGGCAGCCATTGTTTAAGAGCAGATTTACAATAACCCAAGACCGATATTCAGCAAAGTTGCATTTCCGCAAATTCGGCTTTTTCAATAGCTTTTGGAGTTCGCTGTCTGAATACGTTTCTTTTACTGTTTCTTCGGCTTTGTACGGCTTCATATTCAAATTTGTTATACCTTCTTCATTACACCAAGAAAGAAAAGTTTTTATAACTCTAACATAGCTGCTCATTGAATTAGAAGAAAGTCCAGATGTACGCATACTGTTTATCATACTGTCTAAATCTGATTTGCTTAATTCCTCTATTGGCATTTCAACATCTAAATGTCTGGAAATGCCTTTAAGATGTGATTTGTAGGCTTTAATCGTTTTGTCTGCCAATCCGACAGCTTGTTTTGCGATAATAAAATCGTCAAAATATTTTGTTATTGATAGGCTTGTTTTCATTGAAATTTTCATAATTTCAGACCTCCTGATTTTTAGAAATTCTATCAAAAATCAGGTACACACCATTTTTTTACAAAAGCATTAAAAAAACCGCTTGAAACCTTGATTTCAAGCGGTTTTGGTACGCGATCAGGGGCTCGAACCCTGGACACCCTGATTAAGAGTCAGGTGCTCTACCAACTGAGCTAATCACGCATATTCGTTGCTCATCTCAACGACGAATAATATATTACCATACAAAATCAAATTTGTCAATACTTTTTTCAAAAAAATTAAATTTTTTGCCGCTTATTTCCCAAAAAATCTCACACAATCCAACACAGCACCTCATATAATAGATAAAAGACATAAAGGAGATGTTATATTATGTGCGGAATATGCGGATTTATCAATTTCAAAAACAATTTTATTAAAAATAATGCTGAAAACCGAGCTATCGCACACCGAATGGCGGAAAAAATCCGTCACCGCGGTCCTGATTCCTGGGATGAATGGGTCGGCGAGCATGCCGTATTTGCTCACAGCCGTCTGGCGGTTATAGATGTTGAACGAGGTCTGCAGCCCATGAAGCGGACTATTGAGGGACATGAATTCACAATTACATATAACGGCGAGCTATACAACACCGACGAACTACGTTCGGAGCTTCGCTCCTACGGCTACGAATTTACTACATCTTCAGACACCGAGGTACTGCTCATTGCCTACATTCACTATGGCGAAAAATGCGCTGAAAAGCTCAACGGAATATATGCATTTGCAATCTGGGACAGCATGCGCCAGCGTGTATTTATATGCCGTGACCGCTTTGGAGTAAAGCCTTTTTTCTATACTCTGCATAATGACAGCGTAATATTTGCGTCAGAACTGAAATCTTTGTTTGAATATCCTGAAATTACACCGCAGCTCGACAAAACGGGACTTTGTGAAATATTTGCTATGAGTCCCGCAAGAACACAAGGAATAGGTGTTTTCAAAGACGTTTTAGAACTACGCCCCGCACACTGCATGATTATTGATAGAAATGAAATAAAAATATCGCGCTATTGGCAGCTTCAAAGCCATGAACACAAAGACAGCTACGAAGACACAATTGACCGCACGCGTTCGCTCGTAACCGACACAATCAAGCGGCAGATGATTTCTGATGTCCCGATTGCAACATTCCTGTCGGGCGGACTTGATTCAAGTATAATCACTGCCGTATGCGCACGGGAAATGGCAAAGCAGAATAAAACTCTCTCTACATACTCATTTGATTACGAGGACAATTCAAAGTATTTCAAGGCATCAGCATTCCAGCCTGACAGCGACACAAAGTGGGTTCCGCGAATGGTAGAAGAATTCCAAACCGACCATACCTATCTCGTATGTCCTAACGAAGCGCTGACGGAAATGCTCGAACCCGCGCTTCTTGCCAAGGATTTGCCGGGAATGGCGGACTGCGACTCTTCCCTGCTCTATTTCTGCCGCGAGGTGAAGAAAAATCATACCGTCGTTCTATCAGGCGAATGTTCCGACGAGATTTTCGGCGGTTATCCGTGGTTCAGAGATGCACACGCGTTCAATACACCAGCTTTCCCGTGGTGCTACGATTTGAGCATGAGAAGCGATATATTGCTTGACAGTGTGCGAAATACGCTGGATTTAGACGGATATTCACGCATGAGATACGAAGAGTCTATAAAAGAAACACCCGTGTTTGACGGCGACAGCGCTGAGGAAAAACGCCGCCGTGAAATTTCTTACCTGAACATAAACTGGTTTATGTGCAACCTGCTTGACAGAAAAGACCGCATGAGTATGGCGAGCGGTCTGGAGGTGAGAGTACCGTTCTGCGACCACAGGCTTGTCGAGTATGTATGGAATATTCCATGGGAAATGAAAAATAAGGACAATATTTCAAAAAACATTCTGCGTGAAGCGGCAAAAGGTATTTTGCCCGAAGATGTACGTCTTCGCAAAAAAAGTCCGTATCCGAAAACGCACAATCCGCATTATGAGGAGACTGCCAAAAAAATGCTTGCCTCTGTTATAAACGACCCGAATGCGCCGATACTCTCTCTTTGCGATAAAGCAAAGCTTGAGGGCATTGTGAATGGAAGCTTTGATTACGGAAAACCATTTTTCGGTCAGCTTATGGCAGGTCCGCAATTCATCGGTTATATTTTGCAAGTGAATTATATGCTGAAGGATTATAAGGTATGGATAGGATAACAAAAAAACGACTATGACAAATACCGTCAAGACACTAATTATTAGTTTTTTTGAATAACAGCAAAACGGCATAGCTAAAAACTATGCCGTTTTGTTAAAAACAATATTACTGTTTTATTAAGATGCCTTTACTGACCATTCTTTTTAAGTACAAATTAGTGAATAATCGCAAGCTCTGTATCCTTATCAAAGATATGAATTTTATTTGTATCAAATGCAATCTTGATAGTATCGTTAATCTTAGCTGTTGAACGCTGATTAACTCTTGCAGTAAACTGCTTACCTGCAACTGTCAGGTACAGATATGTTTCTGCGCCCATCATTTCTGTTACTTCAACGAATGCTGATGCAACCGACTCAGGGTTCATTGAAATGAATGCTTCATCATCATGTAAATCCTCAGGTCTGATACCAAGAACAACATCTTTGCCTACATAACCTTCCAATTCAGGTGTTACCTTACCCTCAGGAATTTTAATCTTATCATCACCAAATGCTGCATATACGCTGTCGCCTTCCTTTGAAAGCTTTGCGTCAACGAAGTTCATCTGCGGTGAACCGATAAATCCTGCAACGAAGATGTTGTCGGGCTTTGTGTAAAGGTTAGCCGGTGTGTCAACCTGCTGAACAATACCATCCTTCATAACAACAATTCTTGTACCCATTGTCATAGCTTCTGTCTGGTCATGAGTAACGTAAATAAATGTTGTCTGCAATTTATGATGAAGCTTCTTAATCTCTGTTCTCATCGCAACTCTAAGCTTTGCATCAAGGTTTGACAAAGGCTCATCCATCAAGAATACCTTCGGGCTTCTTACGATAGCACGACCCATAGCAACACGCTGTCTCTGACCGCCTGACAAAGCCTTCGGTTTTCTGTCAAGAAGATGCTCAATATCAAGAATTTTAGCAGCTTCCGTTACGCGCTTTTTAATTTCATCCTTCGGAGTTTTTCTAAGTTTTAAGGCAAACGCCATATTTTCAAATACTGTCATGTGAGGATACAATGCATAGTTCTGGAAAACCATCGCAATATCTCTGTCCTTCGGAGCAACATCATTAACAAGACGTCCGCCGATATAAAGCTCACCTTCCGAAATTTCTTCAAGACCTGCAATCATTCTAAGCGTTGTTGATTTACCACAGCCTGAAGGACCTACAAGAATAATGAACTCTCTGTCTTCAATATCAAGACAAAAATCACTTACAGCGGTAACTCCACCCGCATATCTCTTGTAAATGTGTTTTAATTGTAAATCTGCCATTTTGTTAATCCCCTCTCATTACTATTTATTTTAAACCGTTCCAGATTAAAAACGATTTATTTAAAGTGCTTTTTATTTCCCTGCACTTTTATTTTCTGATAATATCATAACATATTTTTTTAATAATTGTTAGTCGTATAATACACAAAATTATATAAATAATATTAGTAATTTTAACTAAAGTTTTATTTTTCTGTACTATTTATTCAGTCATTTTTGATTTTGCAATAACCGCATCGGCAACATTTTGCGGAGCCTGCTCATATCGAACAAACGAAAATTCAAATATGCCGCGTCCCTGACTCATTGAACGCAAATCGGTTGCATACTTAAACATTTCCGACATCGGAACCTCCGCCTCAATCAAATTCAAGCCGTCCTTTCCGCTTTCGCCCATGCCCATAATTCTTCCGCGGCGTTTGTTTATATCGCCGATTACGTCACCCATTATACTCTCAGGAACATAAGCTTTTAAATAGCCTATCGGTTCAAGAAGAACGGGGTCAGCCTGCTTTAAGCCTTCTTTATACGCAATTGACGCCGCTGTTTTAAACGCCATTTCAGACGAGTCAACAGGATGATACGAGCCATCGAGCAAAGTCGCTTTCAGATTAACAACAGGATAGCCTGCAAGCACACCCTTCTGGCAAGAGTCTCTGAGCCCCTTTTCAACCGCAGGGAAATAGTTCTTCGGAACACTTCCGCCGAATACTTTTTCTTCAAACAGCATTTCCTCGGAAATACCGGGTTCAAATTCAATCTTTACATGACCGTACTGACCGTGACCTCCGGACTGCTTCTTATGCTTACCCTCAACAGTCGCCTTTTTGCGTATTGTTTCACGGTACGGAACAATCGGTTCTTCAAGAATTACTTCAACGCCGTATTTGCTCTTAAGCTTTGAAATAAGCACGTCAATATGCTGTTCACCCTGACCGTTTATAAGCGTCTGTTTTGTTTCGGTATTGTTTGAAATTGCAAATGTCGGGTCTTCGTCCATAAGCTTTGTCAAGCCGCCGATAATCTTTTCCTCGTCGCCCTTTGCTTTTGGCTTAACTGCCATTGAAAGCACGGGGTTCGGGAATTCAATTCCTGTCAAAATTATATTTTTGCCCTTCTGGCACAGCGTATCGCCTGTTTTTGTAACATCAAGCTTTGCAACACAGCCTATATCGCCGGCTTTTACTGATTTGGTTTCAGTCTGCTTTTTGCCGCAGAGCGTAAATATCTTGCCGATTTTTTCATCAGCTCCCTTATTGGGATTGTAAAGTGTTGAGTCTGCTTTCACTTCACCCGAATACACGCGGAATATCGAAAGCTTGCCAACATAAGGGTCAACAATGGTCTTAAACACAACTGCCGCCGTTGTTTCCTCCTCAGTCTGAACGATTTCGATAGGTTCTGCGGTATCTGCCGCGCGCGCGATTTCCTCAATTTCCGACGGAGCAGGCAAATATTTTCCGATACCGTCCATAAGCGAACGCACGCCGATATTATTCTGACCGCTGCCGCAGTAAACGGGATAAATGCTTCCGTCCTTAACACCTGTTCTTATTGCATTTTTTATTTCATCAACAGTAAATTCCTCACCGTTAAAATATTTTACCATAAGCTCTTCATCTGTTTCCGCTACAGCCTCCATAATCATATCGCGCAGCGGTTCAATTACTTCAGCCATTCCTTCAGGCACGGGCATTTCAACTCTGTAAATTCCGTCATAACGGCGCGCAGTCATATCTACAATATCAACAAAGCCCTTAAACTCACCATCCTCCTGAATAGGATAAACAAACGGCGTGATTGATTTTCCGAAAACGGATTTCATTTCTTCAAGCGTTCTCGTGTAATCAGCTCTGGGATCATCAATTTTGTTTACGAAAAACATCGTCGGCACGCCTTTTTTCTTCGCATATTTGAACGTCTGCTCGGTTCCTACCGAAACTCCGCTCCTGCCGCTTAACACAATAAGCGCGGAATCGGCCGCGCGAAGTCCTTCCTTTACCCCGCCGGCAAAATCAAAAAATCCCGGCGTATCTATAATGTTATATTTCATGTCCTTCCACTCAACCGGCGCGATTGCCGTTGAAATGGAAAAACCGCGTTTAATTTCCTCAGCGTCATAATCGGTTACAGTTGTTCCGTCAGCAACATTTCCAAGCCTGTCAATTGCTTTTGCGTTAAAAAGCATCGCCTCCGTAAGCGAGGTCTTTCCGCATTTTCCGTGTCCCATAACGGCGACGTTTCTGATAGTGTCCATTGGATAAGTTTTCATATCTGTATCATTCCTTTCATACATAAAATGCAAATAATTCCGTCCGCGCATTTTATTTCATATATAATACTTACCCTGTTTTTTATTTTGCAAAACAAAAAAACAACCGTCATATTGTCACAATATACCGATCGTTTTTTGTCTATTTTGCCGTTTTAAAAAAAATTGCAGGATACCTCTTGACAAATTATACTATGTGTAATATAGTATAATGCGAAAGGAGGTTAATTATATGGACGCTCAATTAAAGCGGGGACTTCTTGAAATATGCGTATTAAAAGCAATCGCAAAAGAAGATTCCTACGGCTACAAAATAATAAAGGATATTTCACCTTATATTGAAATATCGGAGTCCACGCTGTATCCGATATTGAAACGCCTTGAGAGCTCAGGCTGCATTACCGTTTATTCGGTCGAGCACAACAGCCGTCTGAGAAAATATTATCATATAACCGACACAGGAAAGGCTAAAATAAAAGAGTTTATCGGCGAATGGAAAAGCGTTATGACAGCGTATAAATTCATAGAGGAGGATTGAAGAAATGAATAAAAGCGAATTTTTAGACAATTTGAGAAACGCTCTCTCGGGACTTCCCGACAGAGAAAAAACGATAGATTATTATTCTGAGATGATAGATGACGCAATTGAAGCCGGCGAAGAGGAGCGGCTTGTTATTGCGCGAATGGGTTCTGTTAGTGATATTGCAGAAAAAGCAATAAACGAAACGCCGATAAGCAGTTTTGTCAAAGCTGATGTAAAAAAACGCGGAATTAGCATGGGAGCGATTGCGCTGATTATTATAGGCTCGCCGGTATGGCTTCCTATTTTAGTTGCCGTATTCTCCGTTTTATTTTCGCTGTATCTCACTGTATGGTCTTTGGCGCTGACGCTGTTTATTGTATTTGCGGCATTTGCTTTGTACGGAGCAGCCGCGCTTATCGCATCACCCGTTTTGCTCTTTTCGGGAGCATTTTTAAAGGCGGGCATTATGTTCGGAAGCTCGCTTGCAACCCTCGGAGCGGCGGTGTTTATGTTCTACATTTCAATATGGGTTGTAAAGGGGCTCGCGAATTTCACCGTATTTTGCGGAAGAAAAATAAAGGGAATGTTTATCAGAAAGGAGAGCAAAATTAAATGAAACCAAATAAAAAATTACTTATATCTGCCGGAATATTGATTATTCTCGGAACGGCGATTTCAACGGCATGCATAAAAATTCATGACGCAAAAGCAATAAGCAGCATGCAGAAATCCACGAGGGAGATAACGGAAAAAATAACGAAAATAGATATTGCGTCAGATTGGAACGACGTGATAATAAAGCGCGGAAATACGGATAAAATAACCGTAAGCTATGTCGAGGGCGAGAAAAACGAGATTGAGTTTGATACCCAAAACAACACTCTGACAATAAGAAATCTACTCAAAAATAAAAGAGAAAAATGGTATGATTATATAAGCTTTGATTTTCATACCGCGCAGTATTACGATATTGTGATTACCGTCCCAAAGGATTTCAGCGCAGAAACAATTCTGAATTTACGCTGCGGCGATATTGAAATTTCCGATTTAAAAGGAAGCCTTGACATCAACTCCTCCAACGGTGACGTTGAGATTAAGCGGTGCGAATTTTCAAGCATAAGATGCGATTTGCGCTACGGCGACATTGAAATGATCGAGGTGTCATCAGGAAATACGGATATAATAAGCGCTTACGGCGATATTGAGCTTGACAAGGTATCTGGAAAAATTACGGCAGAGGCGCGTTACGGCGATATTGAGGCGGATATGGTAAAAGCTGACGAAATAGCGTTCAAAAGCGACTGCGGAGATATTGACTGTCTTATTGACGGCAAAAAAGAGGATTACACAATAAACTGTACCACGCGCGCGGGAGCAAATAATATAGACAATATTGAAAATAATGCTTCCGGCGCAAAAAAGCTTGATGTTCAGGCTAATCTCGGTGATGTGTCGGTTCGATTTACAAAATAAACTAAAAATTTCAAAATATCTCTTGACAATGATACGTAAAATAGGGTATAACTAAATTGAAATATTTATAATTTAAGAGGTAATGTATGAAATTTAAAATTCTTATTGTCGCTGCGATAGCGGCTGTATGTATAACCGCGTCATTAACGGCGCGCTACCAGAAACAAACCCCCGAGGAAAGACAAAATATTGCGCAAAACTCACAGGACGTAAGTGTAAATCCGGCAGTCCGAACGCTTACGCTTACGGCGGCTGGCGACTGCACGCTTGCCGCTGATGATTATTTTGACAAATCAGACAGCTTTGTCGCTTATGCGGATAACAACGGCACAGATTATTTCCTTAAAAATGTACGCGGTATTTTTGCCGAGGACGACATAACGCTTATAAATCTTGAGTGCGCGCTTTCCGATAACGGCTCGCGCGAGGATAAGCAATTTGCGTTTCGCGGCGACCCTTCTTATGTAAATGTCCTGACCTCTTCAAGCGTTGAGGCGGCAAATTTAGCGAATAATCACAGCCTTGATTACGGCAAAACTGCTCTCGATGACACTCAGGCGCTTTTAGAAGCAAACGGCATTATCACCTGCCGCGGAAAAAACAATGTAACAGTTGGCGATATAAACGGTATATCTGTGGGCTTTGTCGGGATAAATTATCTTAATGACGAAATGAAAACCGAGCTTACGGACGCTATATCAATGGCTAAAAATGCAGGCGCGGAGCTTGTAATTTTATCAATCCATTGGGGCATTGAAAAAGAAAACTATCCCGAAACCGAGCAAATTGAAGCTGCCCACCGCGCGATTGACTGCGGCGCCGACATTGTTATCGGCACGCATCCGCATGTTTTGCAGGGCATAGAAAAATATAACGGCAGGTATATCTGCTACAGCCTCGGCAATTTCTGCTTCGGAGGCAACAGTGATCCTTCCGACAAGGATACCGCTATTTTCCGCCAGACCTTTACTTTTGACGAAAACGGTCTGCGTGACGACGATAACATCATTATATATCCCTGCCGTATATCGGGTCACGATGGCTACAATGACTATCAGCCCAAGCTTGCCGAGGGCGAACAGCGTGATAACATTATTGAACGCCTGACCCGTTACAGCGCACAAATCAGCGGCGCGGAATTGAAATTTAATTAAGCCAAAAAAATCATCACTCTGTCAAACAGAGTGATGATTTTTATTTATTCGTAAGCTCTCCGATATTATTTATCTGAATTGAAATCGTGCCGTCCTCATTATTTATAATGTCTATATATTTGCCGTCCTGATAATATTCGGCAGGAAACGAAAGTTCAACGCCAATATCAGTCGTAAGCTTTATATTCGCGCCCATTTTTTTCGTCACATAGCTGTTTACCTCTACCCTTTCAGGCACGTTCGCCTCGTGAATTTTTTCAATAAATTCCTCTCGCATTACAGGTCTGCCGTCAAAAACGGCTTTTGCAATTTCCTCGGTTTCCATATATTCAAAGTCATTTTCTTCTATATTTTCCGTAACAAATTTTTTGATTTTCGCAGAGGTTTCTATGCTGTCGCCGCCGTTTTCGTCCGTTACCTTCTTAGCTATTTTCTTAACCGCGTTTATTGACTCTCTTATCGAAATATCGAAATAACATTCCAGCAGCACATCCGGAATAATATCAACACTTTCGCCGTCTATTTTCCTCCTTTTGCCCGTAAATTTAATAGAGAAATCCTCCAAATCTATAAACGCGCATTCGGAGATTTTCTGCGTTGTCGTAGGCAAAATTGCATAATGATTTATAAGCGCATTTGCAATTTTACCGTCATCCTTCAGCACCTGATGTGTGTAGCCGATTTTATTGTCACACTTTAAAATTGCGATTGTGTCTTTTTCGTTTGCAATGCATTCGCATACAATAATATCGCAGGATTCCGTATTTTCCGCACTCTTAATCGCGTCATACAGCCGCTCTGCGGCAAATACAGAAAAAGGCACAAAATCCTCTTCGCCGTTTTTATATTCCGTCAAATGATACTTAAATCCGCTGTTGTCGGAAAATTCGCCGTTTCTAAGTCCTGCATCATCATATATTTTTTCGATATGCTTTGTGATGAAATTATTGATTGACGCATCGCTTATATCAAGCTCACTGTCCGAAAACACGCTTATTCCCGAATTTGCGTCAAGTATATGTAAAATCGCTTTTTTTATTGAAACTATCATTTCTTATCCTCCGATTATCTTAGCGTTTACCTGATATTTTAACACAAAAAGTAAAATCTGTAAAGCAGGATTTTAAAATCGAAAAAGGTAAAATAAAAAAAGGGGGTGTAAATTCATGCACAAATATGGTATAAT
>CAYUSE010000013.1:0-20682 GCA_964447095.1 uncultured Lachnospiraceae bacterium
TCGCGTCAACAATTTCAAACGCTATTATCGAAGGCAGACAGGGCGAGGACGCAGTCGCAGAGCTAAAGGCTGAGGCTGACGAGGAAGAAGAAGCTACTGTAGAGGAATAATTTATATAGGAGGACAAAACTATGGCATTTTCAGCTCAAGATGTTAAAGAATTAAGAGAAATCACAGGCTGCGGTATGATGGACTGTAAAAAGGCTCTTACCGAAACAGACGGCGACAAGGACAAGGCTGTTGAATTTTTGAGAGAAAAAGGTCTTGCTACAGCCGCTAAAAAGGCAGGCAGAATTGCTTCAGAGGGTATCGTTAAGGCTTACGTAAATGGTAATATCGGCGTACTTGTTGAAGTAAACTCAGAAACAGACTTTGTTGCTAAGAATGATGAATTTTTAGAGTTTGTCGGCAATGTTGCAAAGACTGTTGCCGAAACAAATCCGACTGACGTTGAGGACTTAAAGACAAAGAAGTTTGAGGATACAACAATCGGTGATTTATTAACAGCTAAAATCGCTAAAATTGGCGAGAATATGAATATCAGAAGATTTGCAAGAATTGAGACAACAGGCGCGGTTGTTGAATATATTCACGCAGCAGGCAAAATCGGCGTACTTGTTGAGGCTGACGCTGAGAACAATGACGCTACAAAGGAATGCCTTAAGAATGTTGCGATGCAGGTTGCGGCGCTTAATCCGAAGTATCTTTCAAGCGATGATATTCCCGAGGATTACAAGGAGCATGAGAAGGAAATTCTTATCGCTCAGTTAAAGAATGACCCGAAGAACGCTTCAAAGCCCGATAATATCATTGAAAAGATGATTACGGGACGTCTTGCAAAGGAATTTAAAGAGGTTTGCTTGCTTGAACAGGAATATGTTAAGGCTGAAAATAAGGAAAGCGTTGACAAGTATGTTAAGAGCATGGGCAACATCACATTGAAGCAGTTCGTAAGATTTGAAACAGGCGAAGGTCTTGAAAAGAAGAACGAGAATTTCGCTGACGAAGTTGCAAGCATGGTAAAATAAGAAAATCGGCGGCATCAGTGTAAGCTGCGGAAAAGTATTATCTAAAAATAGTAGTTGAGCAGAAATCCACTGATTTAGTGGATTTCTGCTGTTTTAAGACATTTTTTATATTTGGGAGGAATTTAAAATGAGTACACAATTTGAATTAAACAAAAACCTCGCGCAAATGCTAAAGGGCGGCGTAATCATGGACGTTACTACACCTGAACAGGCTAAAATCGCCGAAGAAGCAGGAGCATGCGCGGTAATGGCGCTCGAAAGAATCCCCGCGGATATAAGAGCCGCTGGCGGAGTTTCCAGAATGAGCGACCCGAAGATGATAAAGGGCATACAGGAAGCTGTTTCAATTCCCGTAATGGCAAAGTGCCGTATCGGTCATTTTGCTGAGGCAAGAATTTTAGAGGCAATCAAGATTGATTATATCGATGAGAGTGAAGTTCTGTCACCTGCTGATGATAAATACCATATTGACAAGCGCAGTTTCAAGGTACCGTTTGTATGCGGTGCAAAGGATTTGGGCGAAGCGCTGAGACGTATTAACGAAGGCGCGGCTATGATAAGAACAAAGGGTGAGCCGGGTACAGGCGATGTTGTTCAGGCGGTACGCCACATGAGAATGATGATGTCGGAAATCAGAAGAATACAGAATATGGCTGCTGATGAGCTGTATGAGGCGGCAAAGCAGCTTCAGGTACCGTATAATCTTGTTGAGTACGTTCATGAAAACGGCAAGCTTCCTGTTGTAAATTTTGCTGCAGGCGGCGTTGCTACACCTGCTGACGCGGCTCTTATGATGGAATTGGGAGCAGAGGGCGTATTTGTCGGCTCAGGTATATTTAAGTCAGGAAATCCGGCAAAGCGCGCGGCGGCAATTGTTCAGGCTGTCACAAATTATACGGATTATGAGCTTATTGCAAAGCTTTCCGAGGATTTGGGCGAAGCTATGGTCGGAATTAACGAAAACGAGATTGCGTTGCTTATGGCGGAGCGTGGTAAATAATGAGAATTGGTATTTTAGCGCTTCAGGGCGCGTTTATTGAGCATAAATTCATGCTTGACAGGCTAGATATCGACTCGTTTGAGATACGCCAAAAAAAGGATATTGAGCAACCGTTTGACGGGCTGATTATCCCCGGAGGCGAAAGCACGGTTATCGGTAAGCTGCTGCGTCAGCTTGAATTGTTTGAGCCGATAAAAGAGATGATTGAGGACGGAATGCCTGTTTTCGGTACGTGCGCTGGACTTATTGTCCTTGCAAAGCATATTGAAGGCGAGGACAGTCATATTGCTGCAATGGATATGACTGTCCGCCGAAACGCTTATGGCAAGCAGATTGACAGCTTCAGTCAAGATGCGGTTATTGAAAAAATTTCGCTAAATCCCGTGCCGCTTGTGTTTATACGCGCGCCATGGATTGAGAGCGTTGGTGATAATGTAGAGGTGCTTTGTGAGCTTAACGGACACATTGTTGCGGCACAGCAGGATAATATGCTGGTTACGTCATTTCATCCCGAATTAACAGACGATTTGAGCTTCCATAAATATTTTGTTGAAATGATAGAAAAAAAGAAATAATGAAAAAGCGACCGATTAAATCGGTCGCTTTTTTGGCTGCGGATCCAGGATTCGAACCCGGACAGAACGAGTCAGAGTCGTTAGTGCTACCTTTACACAAATCCGCAACATTCACTGACGTGTTATATAATAACAGAAAACAGTGAATTTGTCAAGACCTAATTTTAATTTTTTGGAATTTTTAATTTTTTATGCTCTGTAACAGGACGCATGCTGTTTACTCCATCCCAAATAAACATTTTGTCGTAATCAGAATAAGCCGCTATGCTTGTTTCTTTGTTTGTGAGGTCAAAGCTTGCAAATTTAACAGTTTCAAGTGAAGTACCGCTGTATTTTGCAAAAATCAGCAAAACCGTGTCCGTTTTTGTGCCGTTGTATATCAGCTTGCTGTTTGATACCTCAAAATCGGGCTTCGGCGCAGCCGTTGGAGTGACCGTCGGACTTGCGGTCGGACTTGCCGTTGGTGTAGCCGTCGGACTTGCGGTCGGACTTGCGGTTGGTGATGTGGTTGGCGTAGCAGTAGGTGTTGCCGTCGGTGTTGCGGTAGGAGTTGCCGTGGGTGTGACTGTCGGGCTTGCCGTGGGTGTGATTGTCGGTGTTGCGGTTGTTGTCGCTGTTGGCGACGGCGTTGGCATTTGGTGATTATAATGCTTGGAGGCTCTTTTTATTTGCTCGTTGCCGCCCGATATTTTAACGTTTGACCATTGACTTTGGTTTCCGCTGTAATAAACATTCGTAAGTGCATTACATCTATAAAAAGCATCCTCTTCTATCTGTGTTACGGTTTCGGGAATTATAATATTTTTTAGGGCACTACAGTTATAAAATACTGATTTGTCAATATATGTAACACCGTACGGAATTGTCATATCTGTAATTATGCAGCAACCAAAAGCGTCTTCGCCAATTGTTCTCACGGAGTTTGGAAGTGCAGCATACGCAAGACTTCTGCAATAATAAAACGCCTCCTTACCGATAGTTGTAACCCCCTCGGGAATTGTGACCTTTTTTATGCTTTGGTTGCCGTAAAACGCGTAATCGCCGATTTTTGTAATCCCATCGGGAATTATGTATTCCTCGTCCGTTCTGCCCGAGGGGAACAGCGCGAGCTCCGTTTTGTCCTTGCTGAACACAACATTATTTTCGGAGCGGTAATATGGGTTTTCGGGTGAAACCTCGATAGTTGTCAGAAAGTCGGCACATCCAAATGCTTCGGAGATGTTTGTAAGCCCGCTGCCCACGTTTGCGCAGGTCATGTTTTGGCAGCCAAAAAATGCGCTTCTTGCTATCGTAGTCACGCTGTCGGGAATGGTAATTTCCGTTATGGGCGTACCCTCGAATACATTTTCGCCGATAGCCGTAACGCCTTCGGGAATTATCACACTTTTCAGATTAGGACATACGCGGAACGCACATTCGCCGATTTTCGTAACGCCATCGGGAACAGTGTATTCCACGCCCTCTTTAAGCGACGGATAAAGCAGAATTTCTGTTCCGTCCTTGCTGAAAAGAACATTGTCAACCGATTTGTAAATCGGGTTATCGGGCGAAACATCTATTGTTTCAAGGGCGGTGCAGAGATTAAATGCAAAATTTCCGACTTCACTTAAACCTTCGCCGATTTTTACGCTTTTGAGTTTCTCGCAGGTATCGAATACACCGTCGCCCATACTCGTTACGCTGTCGGGGATATCAATACTTGTTATACCCGAATATGAAAGCAGACCGTCTGCAATATGCGTAACGCCCGTCGGAATTACAACCGTTTCCAGACTTGAGCACATACCAAACGCATTCCCTCCGATACTCGTAACAGTGTCGGGAATATTAACGCTCTTTAGGGCAGAACAGCATATAAACATACGCTCGCCTATAGTCGTAAGGCTGTCAGGCAAGGTAACGCTTTCAAGATTTTCGCACCAGCCAAGCGCACAGCTTGCCGCAACTGTTGTACCCTCCTTAATATTTGCGTTTATTATATCGCTTTTCGCCGCTATTAAGCAACTTCCTCTATACAAAAGCCCGTTTTCCCAATTATCCTCGTTTTTATAAAACGCGGTATTGTCAAAAACATTTGCGGGAACGGATTTTAAACTGTCGGCAAGGGTAATATCCGTAAGGCTTGCGCAATCATTAAACGCCCCCTCCGCTATCGTGAGAGTACCGGGCTTAACGGTAAGCGCGGTTATGTCGCTCTTTGCCGCTATCAAGTGCTTTCCGATATAGAGAACGCCATTCTCCCAATTGTTCTCATCCGTACAATAGGCGCAGCCGGCAAACGCATCTTGTCCTATCTGTGTAACGCTGTCGGGAATTTCTATGCTCACAAGCTGCGAACAGCGCATAAACAGCCAACTCATAATATCCGTTATGCCGTCCTCAATTACAACGCTTTTTATTTTGTCCTTAATATTTGACAGCGCGCCGCTTTGAGAAAATCCGCCCGTACCGCTTATTGTAAGCAAGCCATCGCTGTCAAGCGTCCAGTGCAGCCTGTCGTTTTCGGTACAGCCTTCACCGCGCTCGTTTCCGCTTGCGATAATCTCCGCGTGAGTGCATACGGGTATGCACAGCATTATCATCACAAAAGCCATAAAAAGTCCCGCAAATCTCTTCTTCATTTTTACACCCTCCGTAAATTAAATATTTTTCTTACGCATTAAAAAATGCGTGGTAAAATCCATACCACGCATAAAAACGCGGCTTAGATTTCATGTTACCACACAGGTAGACTATTTATGGGGACGCACAAGTATAAAATTACTTAGTGCGTCCTATGCGTCCTGTTAAAACCATATCCGTTGTAGTTCCATCAACCTTACCAACAAATCGATAATAAATCTCAACGGGCATTATTGTTTCACCGTCTATAACTTGTCTTTCGTGAACAACAATCTTTTCAATAAGATTATTCAATAATACCGCGTCTAACTTTTTTACAGGAGCGTACTGTTCAATCAAAGCTATAAAATCATTGATTGATTTCTCACAAGACGAATGTTGGTTTATCTTGTTTTCAATTTGCTCTTTTTCCTTTTGCAGAGAGGAAAGCTCACTTGACATATTAGAATACATTGATGTGTAAATTTCATCTGTAATACGTCCGAAAGTTTTATCCTCATAGATTTTCTGTATAAGCAAATTCAGTTCGCTGATACGGTTATCTATACGCTGTAAGTTCTTTTTATCCGACTGCACATTATTGTTTGCGCTGTTGTTAAAATGTTCCATAAGATGGGCTGCATATTTTTCTTTATCCTCTTTAACAAGGTTAATATGCGTATTGATGTCATACAGAATAAGCTCCGCAAATGTATCAAGATTTACAGTATGAGGCGAACAAATTTCCCTGCGGTGTTTTACATATTTACCACAGCGGTAAAAATGAGATTTACGTCTGCCGCACGCTTTACCAAATACAAGATTGCCGCCACAACCGCCGCATTTTAATAATCCTCTGAAAATAGAATCAGGATTATTTCCAAACGGCTTTTTCACAGCTATACGCTCTTGAACAGTATAAAAAGTTTCTCTGTCAACTAACGGTTCGTGCATATTCTCAACTTTTATCTGCTCGCCCTCTGCAGTGTGAACCCTCTTTTTGTTTTTAAATGATTTTGTGGTAGTAACATTATTGACAACAGTACCTATGTAAACTTCATTGCTTAAAATATAACGAACTGTCGGCTGTTCCCAATCATACGGGTATTTTACATTTGTTTTATGTACTATACCTTGCATATCCCGTGTATATGCTCCGGGAATAGGGATTTTTTCAGCCTTGAATGTCCGTGCAATCGTATTACAGTTTGCACCCTCTAATGCCATTTGAAACATACGCTGAACAATCGGAGCGTGTTCGTCAGGTATCAGTTTGTGTTTATTTTCAGGGGACTTCCTATATCCATACGGAGTGATAGTTCCAAAAAATTCACCATTAAGTGCTTTTGTTCTGAATGAAGAGCGTATCTTGCGTGAAATATCCCTCGCATACCATTCATTTATGATATTTTTGAACGGAGCAAATTCATTGTCGCCATTGTTGCTGTCAACATTATCATTGACCGCAATAAACCGAACATCATATTTAGGAAATAAGATTTCCGTGTAATAGCCCGTCTGTAAATATTCACGTCCAAGCCTTGACAGGTCTTTTACAATGACTGTTCTTACTTTGCCGTTTTCAATTTCTGCAATCATGGATTGAAAACCCTCGCGTTCAAACGTCGTGCCGCTTATTCCGTCGTCCACGAAATACATACAGTTGGTATGTCCGTTTTCATCAGCGTAGCGTTTGAGCATATCCTTTTGATTTTGTATGCTCATGCTGTCGCCCTCAAAATTGTCGTCCCTGCTCAATCTGCAATAAAGAGCCGTTATTTTATTAAATTGCTGTTTTTTCATCTTACCGTCCTTTCCAACAGCAATTCAAGATTTTGTATATTTACATTATATCGCTTCAAATATCAAAAAGCAATAATAATTTAGAATTGCTGTCACGATTTTACAAATTTTTTTGAATTTTTATGGTACAATCATTATACGAAAATAACCGTTGTTTTACATTGAACGGAAATTGATTACAAATTGACAAACTCGGAGGAATGCAAATGAAAATATGTGATTTCTGCTCTGTCGCTAAAATCATTATGAATTTTATTAGCGAGAGCAAAAATATAAATCAGATTGATTTTATGTATGAGCTTTTCAAGGACTTTATGGAAAGCAAGGAAGGAGAAACATTTGACTTCGACAATGGGCTTGTATGTCGATGGCTCAATGGAACTGCGAAAATCAGTCCTAAAATCACAGCGTATTACGCCGTGAATGGGAATATTGAAGCTATGGCGATTGATATTGAGGAAAATATACTGCCGTTACTCTATGATAAAAATATGACGGTTACAGAAGTATATTATTTGCTTATGAACGATACCACCATATCAGAAAATAAGAAGCGTGAACTTGCGGAAGAATATCCTTGCAAAACTGATATTGATATATCGAATTTTCTAAGCAGTGTGCTACTGTTTGGAATGGAACGGGCTTTTGTAAAGCGCGATACCAACACTAAAAAGCTGATTACTTCTGGAAGTCTGTCGCCGTATGTCCAAGACTACATATACAGTATTATTCCGAAGCCCTGCAAGCATTTTTGCGGACGCGACAGTGAGTTTGAGGCATTATATACTATGTTGGAGGACAACAGCAAAATATTTGTTCAAGGCGTTGCGGGTATCGGCAAAAGCGAATTTGTAAAGATGTATGCTCAAAAATATAAAAAAGAATATACGAATATTTTATATTTCAATTACAGCGGCGATTTAAAGCAGATGATTATAGACTGCGACTTTGCTGATGATAATGTAACAGACAGTGAAGATATGCGTTTCAGGAAACATAACCGATTTTTAAGAAGCTTAAAAGAGGACACGCTGATTATAATTGATAACTTCAATACTATTGCTTCAGGCGATAGTTTATTTGATGTGATAATGAAATACCGTTGTAAAATTATATTTACTACGCGAAGCAAATTTGAAAATTATACATACTTTGAATTAAGCGAACTGCCTGTTGAAACTCTTATAGATTTAGCAAATTATTTTTACGAGGGGACACAAAATGAACTTGACACCATAACGCAAATCATAGAGGAAATACACCACCATACATTATCGGTAGAGCTTGCGGCACGGTTATTAGCTTCAGGGATTTTAGAGCCAAATAAGCTACTTCAAAAATTAAAAAACACAAAAAGCGTATTGCACACTGACGACAAAATCAATCTTGTAAAAGACGGTACAAGCTCAAAAGCCACATACTATGAACACATACACACTTTAGTGTCCCTTTTTGAATTATCGAAAGAAGCAATAAACATTATGCGTAATATGACGCTTATCCCAAGCGAGGGAATTAAGCCGAGAATGTTTGCAGGGTGGACAGACTTAAACAACTTCAACACGGTAAATGACCTGATTGAATACGGATTTATTCAAGTCAACGATTACAGAAAAATCACGCTTCACCCACTTATACAAGAAATTGCGATTGATGATACAAAGCCGAGTGTTGCAAGCTGTATGACTTTAATTGAAGCAGTCAGAAATGAGTGCCTGTTGCATGGTTTTGATTTACCGTATCACTTGCTTTTATTTAAGATTGCCGAAAATGTAATCGGCATTGCAGAGCATGATAATATTGAGCGATACAAGCTATTTTTAAAAGATGTATTCGCATATATGGAAAAATACGCTTACCGTTTGGGAATGGAACTTGTAATATCAGAATTACAGGCTTTAATCGAAAACAGCGAGGATAAGGCAATGCTGCTTGATTACAAAGCCGCGTATGAGCATATATGTATGAAAAACAATAAAAAGGCATTGCAGTACGAAACACAGGCGGTCAAATTATGCGAGGAAATCACAGAGACCAATCCGCATTTAGCCGCTAATATTTACGGCAATATCGGCGGCTTATATCATGCAGATAAACAGCTTGAAAAAGCGAAGCGTTATATGGAGCTTGCTCATAACACGCTTATTGACAGTGGCATGGATTTTACAAACGACGGCGTTATTCAAATCTGCAACTACGCAAATTTAGCCGCAAATTTGGGAGAGCCGTTAAACGCAATAAAGGCGCTCAAACGCTGCGCCGAAGCGGTGAAAACGCACAACTCCGAATACAGCAGCGACTACGCCAATCTTATATGGGATATGGGCTGTATTTATTTGCAAATGCGGGATAAGATGAACGCCGCCGATTGCTTCAAATCCGCGCTCAATATTTACAATATTGTATGGGAAAATGAGCCGGAACTAATTCAGGCAAAAGTTGATGAATTGCAGGGTATGGCGAAAGTGTTAAAATTTGACTATACTTCATTAACAAATTAACATAGAAAATGCGCGGTGTGTAGCCGCGCATTTTCATACACAAATATAACTTGCTTATTGAATATCCATAGGATACATACCACTTAAGCTGTTCCAAACAAATATCTTACCGTTTTGCGGAATATCAAATTGTTTTTTCTCATTTTTGGCAAAGGTTATATTTTCCATTGACACATTCTTTAGCGTCTCGCCGTCATATTCGGCTATAATTACGGCAACCGTTTGTTCCTCGCCTGTATTCGTAACCTCCGCATAAAAATTCTGTTTATCAACAGTGAAACACGGAATTATAGGCTCAACTGTTTCCTGAGGATTGGGTGGTGTTGTCGATGAGGAAGTGATTACAATTGTTTTTTCTGAATCGGAGCAATTTAGATGATTTGTGTCAATATCAAACAATTTGAGTTTTTCCACAGCGAAAATTGCCTCTCCTTCAGATATAAGTTTGAATTTTGCTGTAAGCGCAATTCCTCCTTGAGATAATATATTATCTGTTCCTGCGAAATTTATTCTAATAGCATTTTCTGTATAAGTGTCATTTATATTGTTTACTCGGTCAGAAATAAGTGCGCCAGGTGCAGTATCAGTTAATTCCACTTTTGTGTTATCATAAATTAAATTAAAACTTCCGCCAACTGCACATACATCTTCCGGCATTGATATATTAACAGTTATTACATCGCCAACTTTTCCGTTTTCAGCATTAATAGTAGCTCTAATATTTTGCGAAATATCATCATTTTCAAATTCGCAGATAAAACCTATTGTATCAGTAGGAATCGGATTTCCTATATCATCCCACTTGCTGCAACGCAGTGACAGGAAATTTTGATTGCCCAGGTTAGACGGTTCATCAAAAGCCCCTCCATCTGCTTTTGTGAGCCAGTTAGTGTATGAAAATTCTTCTTCTGTCAGCCATTTCCATACCCCTTCTTCCTCTGCATCAGATGCTCCCAAATAATAATGCTTATCATAAATTGCACAGGCGGCAATAGCATCATTTTCTTCTTGTGATGTGACTGTCGCTAAATGCCCGCCAATTGATTCACAATAGCGTCTTGCTGTTTCATAATCAGGTGTGAAATTATATATTTGATATGTGTTTCTATTGTATTCTGTTCCACCTTCTATAATCGGTTCATACTCTAATACAATTTCTCGTCCTGCTGCGGAATCCTTGAAATCGTTCCATGTACCATCATCACGATACATTTCAATTACAGTCTCGCCATCTTGATTGTTTGGTTCGCCCTCTTTCCAGTTTGAATACACAAATGGCTCGCCTGTATTCCATATAAATTCACCGTCATTTATCCAATCGGTTGCTCCGATAAAGCAATCTTTTGTAATTATAGAACGAACAAATTCGTTCTCTTCCGCATCGGCAATTGTTACTAAATGACCTTGGTGCTCATTTGCAAATACACTCGCTCCGTTCCATGTTATACCGTTAATGTCATAAACCCGATAAATATGACCATTATATATTTCAGTTCGCAAAGGTGTATTTTCCCATTCGTTTATAGCATTAAACGCGAATGTTGATTGCCAGTCAGACAAATTCACACCGTCAAATGCCTGCAAGTCTATCCAGTAAGTTCCCTGTCCGTAGTATTGAGAAGTATCTACTGTATAGCTAAAATGTCCATTGGTTGCAGGAACAGTAATCCAGAAATCAGATTTATCAGTTTCTTGACCGTATAATTTAATGTTGACTTCTTTAACGCCAATATTATCTGATAAATCACATTCAATGTTAAACGATAAAGCGCTTAAATTTGTGATGTGTAAATTGCTTACGGTCGGCGCTTCTGAATCCTGTGGATTAACATGCAAGCTACATATTGCCTGCTGACCGGCAGCTGTTGTTGCTGTAATGTTTGTATCTCCTGCGCGCAAGGCTGTAACAGTACCATCCCATGCTACACTTGCAATATTTGCATCTGTTACACCCCAATGTACGGTTTTATCTGTTGCATCCAATGGATATACCGTTGCATTTAATTTGAACGTTTCACCTTCTGTAAGCGTTATATAACTCTGGTCGATAGTTATATCTGTAGTACCCTGTGGAGTTGTTGTTGTAGTTACTTCTTCAGAATGTGTACACCAGCTTGTATTTCCATCTTTTGTTCTATACACATCTATGTAATAGACATAAGAAGTATTGGGAGATAATCCTGTATCAGTATATGAAGTACCTGAGATTTGCTGTGAATCCACATAGTCAGATGTTCCGGATATTCTTCTCCTTACAATATATGTATATGTGTATGCTCCGTCCATTGAATCTCTGTTCCAAGATAATGAAACTGAATTTGCAGTTGTGCTGTTTACAGTTGGTCTGTTTAGCTTTGTGAGATTTGAATTAGATTCAGACCTGCCTGAGACGATAGATGAATCGTCATTATTATACTCTTTAATTTTAAAATAGTACTGAGCCCCCGGAGTAAGCCCTGTGACAGTATATGAATATGTATTATCCAATTTTTTTACAGTTGTATAATCTTCTTCACCGCTTTTTCTTTTTAACAGCTCATATTTTGTATTTCCTCCCGAATTGCTCCACGATACTTTCAAACTGTTAGTGGAATCAATTTTTTCTACTTTAGGCGCATTTGGTGTTAAATATACTCCGTAAGATTTCGAGCTCGGAGAACTTCCGGCATCATTGATTGCATATACTCTGAACCAATAAAGTTTGCCTTCTTCCAATCCGCTTACTGTTTGTGAAGTACCTGTTACAGTTTTTGATTTTTTATCATCATAACTGTCGCCGGCTTTTCGCCATTGTAACTTGTATTTTGTTGCTCCTGATACACTACTCCATGTCAACTTCATTGATGTCATTGTTTCATCTGAATGTGATTTTATTGTTGGCGCGGCTGGTGCGCTGTTTTTCCAATTTGGTCTGATATATCCCCAATAGCTTTTAGTTCCGCCTTCTGAACTACTGTACCAGCTTTTATTATAACTCCATGATGTCTTTTTTTCCACATATTGTCCTGCCATATTTTGGTGGTAAGAAACCGTTCCGCCAGCATATATGGCAACATGACCGTATTTAGCTCCTGTATAAACCAAAATATCTCCTTTTTGTGGGACTCCGCCTTTTACCCTTGACCAACCACTCGGCAGGCTATTTGTTGCGTAATCACAACCATTACCAGAAACAGGATTCACGCCTAAATACGAATAATATGACTTAATTAAGGCTACACATTGTCCACTGCCAACTTTTGTCCCAACCTTTCCACTCAACCAACTCATTGATTCAGCAACAGTGTGATTTGTCGCGGCTAAAACATTTGAATTTGCACTAAGCAATAATATAAACATCAGTATAGTCAATAATAATTGGGTTACTCTTTTTTTCATAGTAATCATCTCTCCTGTTAATTTAAATTATTTATAAGTCCAGCATCATACTTCATAATCAATATTGCATCTGCAATATCAATCTCTCCGTCAACGTTTACATCTGCCGCTTCTATATACTCATCACTAATAACTGATAATCTGGCATCATGCTTCATGACAATTATTGCATCTGCAATATCAATTTCGCCATCACCATTAACATCACCTACATCATCGTAGCTTTCATTTTCAAACTCACAGATAAAACCTATTGTATCAGTAGGAATCGGATTTCCTATATCATCCCATTTGCAACATCGTAACGATAGGTAATTTTGACCGCCTAGATTAGATGGTTCATCCAAACCCCATCCATCTGCTTCTGTTAACCAGTTAGTATATGAAAATTCTTCTTCTGTCAGCCATTTCCATACCCCTTCTTCCTCTGCATCAGATGCTCCCAAATAATAATGCTTATCATAAATTGCACAGGCGGCAATAGCATCATTTTCTTCTTGTGATGTGACTGTCGCTAAATGCCCGCCAATTGATTCACAATAGCGTCTTGCTGTTTCATAATCAGGTGTGAAATTATATATTTGATATGTGTTTCTATTGTATTCTGTTCCACCTTCTATAATCGGTTCATACTCTAATACAATTTCTCGTCCTGCTGCGGAATCCTTGAAATCGTTCCATGTACCATCATCACGATACATTTCAATTACAGTCTCGCCATCTTGATTGTTTGGTTCGCCCTCTTTCCAGTTTGAATACACAAATGGCTCGCCTGTATTCCATATAAATTCACCGTCATTTATCCAATCGGTTGCTCCGATAAAGCAATCTTTTGTAATTATAGAACGAACAAATTCGTTCTCTTCCGCATCGGCAATTGTTACTAAATGACCTTGGTGCTCATTTGCAAATACACTCGCTCCGTTCCATGTTATACCGTTAATGTCATAAACCCGATAAATATGACCATTATATATTTCAGTTCGCAAAGGTGTATTTTCCCATTCGTTTATAGCATTAAACGCGAATGTTGATTGCCAGTCAGACAAATTCACACCGTCAAATGCCTGCAAGTCTATCCAGTAAGTTCCCTGTCCGTAGTATTGAGAAGTATCTACTGTATAGCTAAAATGTCCATTGGTTGCAGGAACAGTAATCCAGAAATCAGATTTATCAGTTTCTTGACCGTATAATTTAATGTTGACTTCTTTAACGCCAATATTATCTGATAAATCACATTCAATGTTAAACGATAAAGCGCTTAAATTTGTGATGTGTAAATTGCTTACGGTCGGCGCTTCTGAATCCTGTGGATTAACATGCAAGCTACATATTGCCTGCTGACCGGCAGCTGTTGTTGCTGTAATGTTTGTATCTCCTGCGCGCAAGGCTGTAACAGTACCATCCCATGCTACACTTGCAATATTTGCATCTGTTACACCCCAATGTACGGTTTTATCTGTTGCATCCAATGGATATACCGTTGCATTTAATTTGAACGTTTCACCTTCTGTAAGCGTTATATAACTCTGGTCGATAGTTATATCTGTAGTACCCTGTGGAGTTGTTGTTGTAGTTACTTCTTCAGAATGTGTACACCAGCTTGTATTTCCATCTTTTGTTCTATACACATCTATGTAATAGACATAAGAAGTATTGGGAGATAATCCTGTATCAGTATATGAAGTACCTGAGATTTGCTGTGAATCCACATAGTCAGATGTTCCGGATATTCTTCTCCTTACAATATATGTATATGTGTATGCTCCGTCCATTGAATCTCTGTTCCAAGATAATGAAACTGAATTTGCAGTTGTGCTGTTTACAGTTGGTCTGTTTAGCTTTGTGAGATTTGAATTAGATTCAGACCTGCCTGAGACGATAGATGAATCGTCATTATTATACTCTTTAATTTTAAAATAGTACTGAGCCCCCGGAGTAAGCCCTGTGACAGTATATGAATATGTATTATCCAATTTTTTTACAGTTGTATAATCTTCTTCACCGCTTTTTCTTTTTAACAGCTCATATTTTGTATTTCCTCCCGAATTGCTCCACGATACTTTCAAACTGTTAGTGGAATCAATTTTTTCTACTTTAGGCGCATTTGGTGTTAAATATACTCCGTAAGATTTCGAGCTCGGAGAACTTCCGGCATCATTGATTGCATATACTCTGAACCAATAAAGTTTGCCTTCTTCCAATCCGCTTACTGTTTGTGAAGTACCCGTTACAGTTTTTGATTTTTTATCATCATAACTGTCGCCGGCTTTTCGCCACTGTAACTTGTATTTCGTTGCTCCGCTTACTTTGTCCCATTTGATTGTCGCCGATGTTGCTGTTACATCTGATTTTGAAATAATATTTGGTGTTGACGGGGCAGAACTAAATGATTTATTGCCATGCCAACCCCATCCAACATAACTGCACCCACTCCATGCTTTGATTTCTGATATTTTGTTTTTTTGCACCTTTCCGCCAGTAGCATGAACCATATAACCATCACCAACATATATACCAACATGACCGACTTTATTGCCACAATGTGAACATTTGCTGCCAACACCTTTGAAAAAAACATCAGCCCCAACTGGTATATTATTTTCTGATGTTGAGTCAGTAAATTGTTGAGAATATTCATAAGCACAATTTGCAGACGAAGTAAATCCATAACAATTATTAAAACTTTCTCTTACAAATGCTAAGCATGAATTTGTTGAATAAGATTCACCTACTCGCCCTAATGCATATTCAACCACTTCGTTTGGATCGTATGTTTTAGCCATCACAACGGTAGGCATTGATACACATATTAATATCAATATCACTACTAATGAAATGATTTTTTTCATGATTGTCCTCCTTGTTTTTTTCGTCATTTCAGCATAAATATTGTCCGAAATACGCATAATATCTTACTTTACTGCCGTTTGCCCTGAAACTACAAATACGCAAAGCCGCATAAATGCCTGATTTGTTTAACATTAAATGCCGAAAATGACGAAATTTACTATAATAGCAGTATAGCATACAGACGGCTCAAAGTCAATCATTTACGCGGTTAATTGTCATTTGCCGAAGACATCAAAATTTCTTTTTGCCCTCAAAATTTCAGTCAAAACAGGAGGATTTTCTATGGCTCGCAGAGGTGAAAACATTTACAAACGCACAGACGGACGTTATGAGGGAGGCTGCATAAAAAGCTATAACATCAACGGCAAGGCTTCAAATCGAACTATCCCTATTCCCGATATTTTGTTTAATAAATTAAAGGAACATAAAAATAACGGCGATTTCGTGTTGTCGAATAAAGACGACATAGCTGAAGTCAGAGCATATCGAAGAAGGTTTAAGGTGTTGTTGAAATCAGCAAATTTACCTGATATAAAATTTCATGCCCTCCGCCATACTTTCAGCTCACGCGCACTGGAGGTTGGAATGGACTATAAAACGCTTAGTGAAATTTTAGGTCACGCATCAGTTGCTATTACTATGGATTTGTATGTTCATTCGCTTGATGAACATAAGAAAAATCAGATGAACAAGCTGAATGTAATATATAATAATTCGTCGTCAGAATAAGTCGTCGGAAATTGTGCAAGACCGCTTGCACAATTAGATTGTCAGATATTTGTCCTAAAAGTTTTAGTTTCAGGACATTTTTCTTTTCGCATCATAATTCTACCAGTACCAATACGCAAAATCATTGACTGCCGATTGAGTGAAAATTGAGTAAATCCCGTTTGGAAACAGCGGGATTTTTTATTGTGTAAATCAGTCAATTTCCGCTCAATTTGCGGTCAATGTGTTTTTGCGCCCTTTGCTGTAAACTTGAAATGAAATTACAGGAAAGGAGGACAGCGCATGAACATAAAATTCAATCCGCTTGCAGAGCCGTACAAACGAAAAATCGGTAATGTAACTTTTGTTGTTTCTTCGTTCGGAAATGCAGATACAAAAGTCACTGCCGAAAAGTTACTGCTTAAAATGCTTGAAGGACGTATCACCAACGAACAGAAAATTGAAAGAAGCGCGTAAAATGACAGAAAACGAAAAGAAACTTGAACAGGCAAAACACAGGCTTGAAGAGGCTCAAATGCGTGACCGTGTTAAGGAGCGCAAGGCTCGCACACACAGGCTTATCGTGCATGGTGCAGCATTGGAAAGCGTAATGCCTAATGTCAAGGATATGGACGAGGACGAGTTAAAAATTTATCTTTCAAAATTCATATCCGGCTAATTTTGAGGGCGTTTCGGGTACCCGAAACGCTCCTCTCTTTCCCTGAAGGGCGCGCTTACTCACCACTCGGCAAAATGCCGAGTGGTGGTATCGCCTGCGGCGAACGGCGTTCCTGCGGAAAGCTCGTCAAATTCGCTATCGCTTATTTGCCGTACAGCCGAACGCAATCACAAACTGATTGCAAGCATTGTTTCCAATGCAAAATGAGCATTGCTCATTTATCGGCTGTGCGTGAAAACTATTCCCCGAATAGTTTTTACTATTGACGCAAAGCGTCATTTCTTTTTGAAAAAAGAAACAAAAACTTGTCTGCTCAGCAGACGGAAAGGAGTATTACGTTATGGCAATTTATCATTTTAACGCGAAAGTCATAACGCGCGGCGCAGGGCGCTCCGTTGTCGCCGCTGCCGCTTATGCGTCCTGTTCGCAAATTTACAATGGCTATGACGGTCTGACACACAATTATTTGAGAAAGCGTGGCAATATTTACAGCAAAATATTTTTGCCGCCAAACGCTCCGAAGGAGTGGCAAGACCGTGAAACCTTATGGAACGCCGTTGAAGCTGCCGAGAAAACTAAGGACAGCCGATTATCGCGTGAGCTTGTTGTGTCGCTGCCTGTTGAATTACAGCTTGGCGAATGGAAAGGCATATTACATAAATTCATATCGGAAAATTGCGTTGATAAAGGAATGTGCGCTGATGTCAATATTCACGATGTTGACGGGCATAATCCCCACGCGCATATTCTGCTGACCGTTCGCCCTCTTGATGATAATGGCAAATGGCAAGCGAAAACACAAAAAGAATATTTATGTAAGTGCGGTGATGAGGAACGCGGTTTTACGGCTGACGAATTTAAAACGGCAAAGTCCGACGGTTGGGAGAAGCAGTATCAATATTTTGTTGGCAAGAAAAAGGTATATATGCCGCCTTCTGAAGCTGAAAAATATAATTATGAACGTGCGAGCAAATATCCCAAAAGTACGCGCTATGGTCGGCAAAATCCTATTGCTGCCGAATGGAACAGCGATGAACAGCTTTTGAAGTGGCGCAAGGCGTGGGAAGATGTTGTCAATGCTGCACTTGAAAAGAATAACCGTGATGAGCGTATTGATTGCCGCAGTTTCAAGGAGCGCGGTATAAAGGAACAGCCGACAATTTATGAGGGTGCGGCGGCTCGCATTATGGAAAAGCGCGGTTTTGTTTCGGACAGATGTGAGCTGAACAGACAGATAAAAGAGGATAATCGTTTGCTCCGTGAATTGAAGGCGGAAGTAAAACGGTTGACGGAGCTTGTTAAAAATACTGTTTCGTTTATTTCGAGCACATTAGAAATTTTGCGAAATAAGATTGTCGGAGCACAGTATGATATAAATTACAATGAAAATCTTTCTGCAAAAATTCAGCAAAGCAGCGCGTCGATTGATATTGTCTTGTGGGATTATGGCGATACCGAAGCTGAAATTAAAGACAAGACCGCCGAATTAAAGAAGCTGAAATCAGAGCAGAAAAATTTAGGTTCGGTACATATTTTCAAACACAAAAATCTGTCTGAACAAATTGCAACGGTGGAAACTGATTTAAAAAAATTAAAAAAGCACAAATCCGAGCTTATGCACAGAACGGGCTGTACAACAGAAGCGGATATACAGAATTTGAGAGACAGGCGCAAACAAAACGATACCGTGATTAAAAACATTTCCGTTCAAAATGCGGAATTGATAAAGCAGAAAGAAGCCGATAAATCCGAGTTCGTAGAAATCCGTAATAATATCACTCCTGAAAATGCGGACGCTGTTCAGGAAGAACGATATAATCTCCGCGAGGAATACAGACGCAAATTGTCTGAGCAGATGAAAGATAAATACGGCAGTCAATATAGCTATGATATGCTTAGGGAAGCTGAAAAGTCTATAAATGACGAGTTGGGCGAAAAAGCTCCATCACTGAAACGGATAATCCAAAGGGACAGACAGCATACAGCAGCAAATAACCGCAACAGGCAGAAGCGCAGAAATCACGAAAATGAGCGGTAACATAATAGGATATATCGCCCAAAACGATATATCCTATATGTCACCATTTAAGAGTGTTGGAAGCCGCATAAAACCTATATTCTTGAAGCCTGAAAATGAGGGGCTCGTATAGTTATACTCTAAGGCTCAATTTTGCGGTTCTAACCGACCACGCAGTCATATTTAATCTTCTGCCGAAGCTCCAAGCAGAAGCCTTTTTGCCACGCTATAATATGCGCTATCAACGGCGGGCAAATTCCAATAACAGAAATCACCGACTTTATCAACAGCGGGGTCATAACTCGGATTCGCCGTCTGATAGATTTTCGTATGCGCTTCATCAAGAGCCGTATTCAAATCCCTTCCGTTCTGTACGTCTGTTATAATGTCGGCAAGCAGAACACGCAGTTCGTTTTCTATCTGCTTGTACTTTTCGGGACGCAAATACATATCGCGCATAACGCGTATTGAGTTTTGAGAAATTGTTGATAAAATCCCATAACCATATCCGTTTGTCTGATTTGCGATTACAGCTTTACGGATTGCGTTGTTCGCCCGCGCGCTCGCAGTTCCGTAGCCTTCACCGTCAAGAACGCTGTCCAATATGCTGCTTATAAGATTTTCGGTTATAATAACCGCCGCTTTGTCCGTTCCGACGGGAACGCACTCATAAGGCACCGGCGCGGCACTTGCTGTGATTATTGATAGTGATAAAATTGTTGTTATAATAAAAATAATCTTTTTCATTTTCGAAATCCTCCATAATTTAATTCTCATAAACATAATTTGTGTAGATAAATTCTTCCGCACGGTTTTTTATGTTTGACATTTGCCGTACCCACTCCATTTGGTCGGCAGCCTTTAACGCTTCGGTTACTCCCTCACGCTCCGCCATTTGAGGAATAAGCCTGTCCAAAATCTCTCGGCATTGGTCGTCAACCTCGTTCAAATTCTCAATCAATTTACCGCTCATAAGCAAAGATGAATATAAAGCCCGTCTATGCTCTTTTAAATATGTACGCCGCAGCATTCCATATTTGCCGTAGTGCGCCACATCTGAGGGGATTTCAAATTGCGGATAATATAATCCGTCCTCGCCTAATTCGTAAGTAATACCGTTTTCAATAATTGTCTGTTTCATAATATTTGTCCTTTCCGTCCGTTAGTGGAAAAGTGGAACACAAAACCGTGATTTTCGAGAGGTTGAATATATTATCATTACTTTGCTGTTTCCGAGTCACGAAAGCACCGTTTTAAGCCGTTTAAAAACACTCTATTGTTCCACTATGTACTTATTTTATACAAATATCTCGAATTGCTGTTATTACCTAAATTATTTTGTGTGTCACCATAAACAATCTACACATATTTATACTAATACTACATTCCCATTGCAATCATTATAATAGGTTTGATATAGCCCGCATTTTTACGAAAAAAATACAAACATATTATAATAACTTTTTTGGAAAAATATACGTAAAACGCAAAAATATGCGTCAAAATATCCAAAGCGGCTATGCGCTTTGAATAGAGCTA
>CAYUSE010000014.1:0-5418 GCA_964447095.1 uncultured Lachnospiraceae bacterium
TACACGGGCGCGCTGTGGCTGCAAAGAGATATTGAAATACCCGAAAGCTTTGGCGGAAAATATATAACTCTGTTTTTGGAGCGCGTAAATATAGCATCCGAATTATGGATTGACGGCAAAAAAATAAACCGTCAAATTGTCGGTCTTTCAACGCCTCATATTTATAACTTGACGGGAATAGCCGCAGGAAAACACACAATTACGCTAAGGCTTGACAACTCGGATTTATTGAATATTGAAGGCATGGCAAGCGGCTATAGCTGCGATACGCAATCAATATGGCTCGGTATTGTCGGCAAAATCGAAATCCGTGCCGAGGAGATTTTTCACATTTCAAATTTGCAGGTAGTTCCAAAATCCGACGGCATAAATGTAAACATCACCGCTCACAGCGACTGCACCTCGCCTCATGAAAGACGTAAGGTTTTTATTTCCCTGCAAGCGATTGCGCCGAGCGGAAAAGAGCTTCAAAAAATCACCGTTGAACGGGTTTTGTACAACGAAAAGCAGATTATTCACCTTGAATATCCGATTGACGATATAGAATATTGGGATGAATTTAATCCTGCGCTCTATACTATGAATGCATCAATCGCTTATTACGGTGACGATATGTCCGAAGAAACGGAAAATATACTTGTAAACGAGCATGGAAAATCAAAAATCACCTCAGGATATGATGAAAAATCAGTTCAGTTTGGCATGAGGATAATTGCGATAAAAGATAAGCAGCTTATTCTAAACGGCAGACCTATTGCTTTGCGCGGAACGATTGACTGCGCTATTTATCCGAAAACAGGCTATCCGCCCACGGATTTGCAATCATGGCTTGATGTGATGAAAACCGTTAAGGAATATGGGCTTAACCATGTGCGTTTTCATGCGTGGTGTCCGCCCGAGGCGGCATTTAAAGCGGCTGATACTCTCGGAGTTTATGTTCTTGCGGAAATGCCGTTTTGGCTTAACAAGGACGTTTGCTCCCTTGCCGCGGGCGATGATTTAATTCATAAATATTACTATACTCAGGAAATGATAAATATTTCAGAATTTTACGGCAATCACCCGTCCTTTATAATGTTCTCAAACGGCAATGAGCTTATGGGCGACTTTGAAATGCTGGAGCGCATGACAACGCAGATTAAATCACTTGATAACCGCCGTCTTTATACAATGACGACTAATTTTGACCATCCTGTTGCCCCATGCGAGGACTTTCTCTGCGCTTTTGAGTCAAACGGTCACAGAATACGCTTGCAGGTGTTTCACGATGCAGTATCGGAACATTCGCGGCTTTCATACAGTGAGGCGGTAAATTCTTCTGATGTGCCGATTATATCCTTCGAGGTCGGTCAATACTGTGTTTATCCCGATGTTGACAGCGTGACTGATTACGACGGCAACCTAATTCCTGTTAATTTTGAAATTATCGGCAAAGAGATGAAAAAGCACAGAATTTATCATAAGCTTGCTGACTACATAAAAGCCTCGGGAAAAACGGCGGCGCTTTTATACAAGGAGGATATTGAGGCGGCGTTAAGGACGCATAAAATGGGCGGATTTCAGCTCCTGTCGCTTTGCGATTACACAGGACAAGGTACGGCAACCGTCGGACTTCTCGACGTTTTTTGGAAAAGCAAGGGGATTATTTCGCCCGAACAATTCCGTGAATTTTGCTCTGACACAGTGCCGCTTATAAAATCAAATCGAGTATTTTATAACGACGAGATATTTAGCGCCGAGTTCGATTTATACGATTACGGAAAAGAGCCGATAACGGATATTAAATATGATTTTAAGCTTCTGGATGGGGATAAAATTGTTTACCAAACACAGACAAAAGAGCCGCGCGTGTCTTTTCCGCTCGGTTTTGCAAAAAAGCCGTCAATGCTGACAGCCGTTTTGTCTGTCGGAAAATATAAAAACCGTCAGGCTGTTTTTGTGTATCCAAAGTGTGAATTTAAAAATGATATTCCGCTTTTTAACGGATATACACGTGAGCTTGACGCTGTTATCGAAAACGGAGGAAAAGCGATAGTATTGGCAGAAAATCTTAAAAATCCGATTGAAGGACTTTTTAAGCCTGTATTCTGGTCACCAGCATGGTTTAAATCACAAAGAGCGTGCGGAGCGATAATTGACAACAGCCATCCGATTTTTGCAGATTTCCCGACAGAGGATTTTGCCAATTTCCAATGGAAGCATCCGATTGACAACTCAATCGGCGCGGATATTTCAGAGTTTCCTCAGGAATTTAAGCCGATTATCGAGCCTGTGCCCAACTTTTTTGACAACACTCCGCGCTCGCCGCTGTTTGAGGCAAAAATCAAAAATGCCGATATACTGTTCTGCGGCTTTGACTTGGAGGTTGACAACAAAGCTGTTAACGCTCTTAAATATAGTATTTTAAAATATATAAATTCGAGTGATTTCAAGCCTAAACAAACACTTGACAAAAATTTATTCAAAAATTTATTTAAATAGAGAAAAGGCTGTTGCATTAAGCAACAGTCTTTTCTCTATATATCCTGTTTTTGTATCATCAGCACACCGACTGCGGTGATAAGTGCGATATACAAAACCGATATTATAACAAACTGCGCGTTTCCCTCGGCGGTAAGTTGCTGAACGTTGCTGTTTGCATGCATACCGTATGCCATTAGCGAATAAACCCAGACGTGACCGAAATGTTTCGCTATAGCGAGCAGTCCCGAAATTCCGCCCGCAAAGGAAATTCCGACAGGCAGCGCAAAGCTTTTTATAAACATGGACAGCAGTAATTGAACGGCTATCATCACAATTCCTCCAAGCAGCCCAAACGCGCACCATACCGCGATTGACGCAATCGGCGGATTTGTAAGTCCGGCGATATGCCCCGATATTACAAACAGCGCTCCTATCCATATTTCCGTAAGCAGCAGCATTTTTGCCGCTGTCAGCAGCTTTGCGATAAACACGCCCGACCGTCCGTACGGCATGGTAAGCACCTTGTTCCAGTTATGGTTTGCGTGTTCGAGCCGCATTAAATACGCACAGTAAATTCCGACCATGACGGGCAGAAAGAAATAGCTTGTAAACAGCGTGTGCTGCGTCCACAGGCTGTACCATTCCGTTGTCAAAAGCTCCTTATTATTAAGATAATTCATCGTTCCCAAAATCGCAGGTAAAACCGGCATAAGCAAAAATGCAAGCCACACAGGCGACCTTTTTAATTTCATTCTTTCCGCTTTCAATAATTTAAACATTTTCTACATCTCCTTTTTTATAAACAGTTTCCGACCCACTATATACAATATCACGCATACCGCCGCGATTACGGCGAACATTTTCCAGTCCATGCCCATATTTTCAAAATACGCGTTGGCGTATCTCTCCTCTTTCGTCCAGCCGAACATTCCCATAAATTGCAGCGTGCCGTAATGTCCCCATGGAAGAAGCTGACGAAGCAGCGGTATCTGCGGCAGGAACATTGAAAACAGACCTGCAAACGTGCCGAGAATACCTGTAAAAAATGTGACCGCCTGATTTTTATAAAGAAGCGACAGCGTGTGAGAAATAATATATATTTCTATCGTCGGAACAAGCGTAGACAGAAAGAACGGCAGGTATAAATCAAGCGGCACATTGCCCGGAAAGCCCATATAATATCCAAATACAATCACAACGGCAATGTTTATAAGAATACACAGCAGCACAATCGCCAAGCCGTATATAAATTTTGCGTCATAGACCTTTCCCTTGTCAGTTATTACCGCAAGCTGTTTCAGCATTACGCCCTTATGCTCCGTATCCGCAAGCCTTGACGACACGATTACCGACAAAATCGGCAGAAATATTGTGTTGGTGAGCGGGAGCTGATAAAGCAACATTCTCCAGCCGTTTTGTATCATAAACTCATTGAGGTTGCCGTGCAGCGTCCATGCAAGCTGCATAGCTGTCAATATAAGCGCGGTCACAAAAATCCACCGTCCGCGCGTTTTCATATACTCGCATTTTAAGAGCTTTATCATAGGCTCATCTCCTTCCCCGTCAGGTCAAGGAAGATTTCCTCGAGATTTTTCGTCTTATCCATTTCATGAAGCCTGCAAAGCTCGCCCTGATACATCATTTTACCGTTCGCAATAATGCCGACGTCCTCTGCCATTTGGTCAATCTCCGAGAGTAAATGACTTGATACGATTACCGTCATTCCGTACTGTTTCGGCAGTGAGCATATAAGAGCGCGCATTTCCTGAATACCTGCGGGGTCAAGCCCGTTTGTCGGCTCGTCTAGAATTAACAGTTTCGGGAAAGACAGCAGCGCCGAGGCAAGTCCCAATCTCTGTTTCATTCCAAGCGAATACTGCGACACGCGCTTGCTTTCCTGCTTATTCAGACGCACAATTTTCAGTACCTCGTCAATATTGCGTTTCGGAACATCAAGCAGCGTCTGCATGATTTTCAGATTTTCACGCGCCGTCAGATGTCCATAATATGACGGAGCCTCAATCAGCGAACCCGTGTTTCTTAAAATCTGCTTACGCGTTTTTGAACAAAGGTGCTTGCCGAACACATCGACATATCCGCCTGTCGGCGTGACGAGATCAAGTATCATTTTAAGCGTTGTCGATTTTCCCGCGCCGTTAGGTCCCAAAAAGCCGTAAATTCTGCCCTCCTTTACGCTCATGTTCAGATTGTTTACCGAAAGATTATCTCCGTATCTCTTGGTAAGTCCGTTTGTTTTTACAATTTCATTCATTGTTTTTCAACCCTTTCTTTTTAAAGTTCATGACAATAATAACACGCTCTCCTGTCAAAAAGCTTAATTTAACCTTACAAGAACCTTAAATTTTAGATTTTTAACTTTTACTTACGAAAAATTTATGTTAAAATATACTTAGGTGATAATTATGCAGGAAATTAAAAATAAAAAGATACTGATTGTCGATGACGAAAAAACGCTCCTCGATATGCTTTCGGATATTTTATATAAGGACGGCTTTTATAACGTCTTTACTGCCGTAAATTGCGCCGACGCGCTGAAAACGGCGCAGGAACAGAATATCGCTCTGTTTTTGCTTGACGTCAATCTGCCCGATGGCAGCGGCTTTGAATTATTCCGCCAAATCCGCGAATTTTCCGCCGCGCCCGCGATATTTCTGACGGCGCGCGGCGAGGCGGACGACAGAATAAAAGGCTTAGGCTTGGGCGCGGACGACTACATTGTAAAGCCGTTTTTGCCGACGGAGCTTTTACTCCGCGTAACGGCGGTTCTGCGGCGCGTTTACGGTATTGCAAACGCCGTAACAGCCTTTACCCTGTCTGGAAAAACGGTCGATTTTGAAACCGCGTCCGTAAGAGATGAAAGTGGCGAAACGCCGCTCACCGCAAAGGAATTTATACTGCTTAAAAAGCTCTGGGAAAACAAAAACCGTATTGTGA
>CAYUSE010000014.1:5518-19551 GCA_964447095.1 uncultured Lachnospiraceae bacterium
GCAAAGGAATTTATACTGCTTAAAAAGCTCTGGGAAAACAAAAACCGTATTGTGACTTATGACGCGCTTTGCATGGCGGCATGGGGTGAAATGTATTACGGATATGAAAACACGCTGATGGTGCATATCCGCAGGCTGCGGAAAAAGCTTGAACAGGACGCATCAAAGCCAAAGCACCTTATAACCGTCAAGGGCTTAGGCTACAAATTGGAGGTCTCGAAATGAACAAAACGGCATTTAAAATTTTCTTCGGATTTTCGGCTGTCGCGGTAACGGCTGCAGTTATCCTGCTTTTGCTGAACGCGTTCGGCTTTGCGATTATCGCAAGCGACGAGCGTATGCACATTTTCGGCAATGCGCCGCAGTGCATAGTCGCGGACATTGACAGCGCGCTCACAAAAACGGCTGACGGCTATCATTTGTCAGACGACGGCATTATTCCCGACGACTGCTGGTGCATACTGATAAACGGGGACGGCGACATTGTGTGGTCTGAAAATCAGCCCGACGATATTCCGACTCATTACACGATAAACGACGTCGCGCGGCTGACAAAATGGTTTTTAAACGATTACCCCGTATATGTCCGCACAAACAAATACGGCTTGCTTATTTTGGGTATTCCAAAAAATTCGGTCGGCAAATACGACATGGCGTATTCTATGGAATGGTTTCGCTCCCTGCCGCAAAGACTGGCGGCAATTCTCATTGTAAACATTGCGCTCGCGTTAGGTTTGGTGGTGCTGTTCGGAATAAATTTATACGGCGGAATACGGCGGCTTGTGGTCGGAATGAATGATTTAAAAAGCGAAAAATCGGTTAAATTGCCCGAAAAGGGCTTGTTTAAAGAGGTATCGCGGAGCATAAACGCAACCTCGGCGGCGATTGAGCGGAAAAATCTTATGCTTTCGCAGCGCGAAAATGCGCGGTCTAACTGGATTTCGGGAATTTCGCATGATATACGAACGCCGCTGTCGGTTATTATGGGCTATTCGGAGGAGCTGTCGGGCGATACCGGGCTGTCCGAAGAAAACCGCAAAAAAATAAATGCCGTAAATCAGCAGAGCGTTAAGATAAAAAAGCTGATTGAGGACTTGAATTTAATTTCCTCGCTTGAATACGATATGCAGCCGTCGCGGAAAAAGCCAATCAGGATATGCCCGCTTTTAAGGCGCGTAATCGCGGACGCGATGAACAGTCCCAACGCCGATAAATTTGAATTTGAAATGAATTTCTCCGATGAAAAAGCGGAAATTATGGGTGATGAACCGCTGCTTGAACGCGCGGTGTTTAATCTTATAAACAACAGCATGACGCATAATGAAAACGGCTGTAAAATCAGTATTTTTGAAACTGCAGAAAAGGAAAAGGTGGAAATCACAATACGCGACAACGGCAAAGGCGTTGACGAGGAAACCATTGCAAATATTACGGATATTCCAAAATCCGAGCACGGTTTGGGGCTTCCCATGGCGTACCGGATTATTACCGCGCACGGCGGTAAATTCACGGCAGGAAATGACGGCGGATTTTGCGCAGATATTGAGTTAAACAGATAAAAGGCTTCCCTCTCGGGAAGCCTTTTATCTTATACGGGATTTACAACCGACAGTGCGGCGTTTTCCTTTTTAAAATGCTCTTTAAAGCGTTTTTCGGTATCCTCAAACGTCACTGTTTTATACACGTCGTAATAATTAAAATAATCAATATCCATAAATTCCATACGGATAAACGACGACGCAAAATCCTCGACATCATTCAGCGAGCGTATATAATTGCCCCATACCACCTTTTTCGTGCGTTCAAAATCCTCTCTGTTAAGTCCCTCGCGACGCACGCGTTCAATCTCTTTCAGAATTTTTTCATACACAAGTCTCGGGTCTTTCGACTCACCCTCAATAGCCGAGAACGCGTAATCGGGCTGCATGGTGTATTCCGCGCCGAACTGCGAATTTATAAGTCCCTCGTTATACAATTCCTGATACAGACACGAGCTTTTTCCGAAAAGCATGGTAAGCAGTATATCCATCTCAATATACTTTTTAAGAAGCTTCTTTCCGCCGTAACCCGTATCGGTATCCTTGAAGCCAGCCATAAACAGCGGCATTGCAACGCTTAAATTCTGCTCAAAATACGGCTTTGCGATTTTTTCTTCCTCGTCGGGATATATTTTCTTTATTTCCTCCGAAAACGGCTCGTTTTTCTTAACGCCGTTACTGATTATATCCGCGATTTTCGCCGCGTCAACATTTCCCGCAACGACAATCGCCATATTTGACAGATTATAAAATGTATTGTAGCATTTATAAAGATAATCGGGCGTTATGTGACTTATGCTTTCAACCGTGCCCGCAATGTCCTTTTTTACGGGGTGCTCGTTATAAAGGCACGAAAGGAAATTAAAGAACACGCGCCAGTTTCCGTTATCGTCGTACATTCTGATTTCCTGACTGATTATTCCCTGCTCCTTTTGGACGCTTTCTTCCGTAAAATACGGGCTTTGCACATAATCCATAAGCGTTTCGAGATTTTCCTCTATGTGCTCTGTCGCCTCAAACAGATACGCCGTTATATTAAACGACGTAAACGCGTTGGCGTTTCCGCCGTATTTTGCAAACTTGTCAAAAACATTGCTGCCGTCGGGCTGGTCGAACATTTTATGCTCCAGATAATGCGCGATACCGTCAGGTACTTCCGTAACCTCTGTTTCCCCGGGCACGATAAACTTGGAGTCGTTTGAGCCGTAGCGCGTTCCGAAAATCGCAAAGCTGTTGCTGTAGTCCTTTTTGGGAAAGATAAATATTTTAAGTCCCGAGGAATGTTCGGCGTAGTACATCTCCTCGCCCGTTATATCGCTTTTTTGGTACTTTAAATCCATTTAATTTTCCTCCTTTCCCGCAAGGAAATAAACCGTGTCAAGCTCAACTTTCTTAGCCGCCGCCACGACATCGCCTATTGTAAGACCTGATATTTTTTCCTTTAATTCGTCTATATCATATGCGGAATTTGTAAGCTTTTTCGACAGATAGAAAAGCTGCATTTTCCTCTGGTCGTCCTTGTAGGACTCAAATTCATTCTGGAGCGCCTTTACGCCCGATACAAATTCGAGCTCCGATATTTCGCCGTTTTTAATTGCCTCAAGCTGCGCCAAAATCTCGTCATGCGCTTTTTGAAAATTCTCAAATTCAATTCCCGCGTTCACATACATTATGCCCTTGTATTTTACAAGCGAGCTTGACGCGTAATAGCAAAGGCTGAGCTTTTCACGGACATTGTTAAACAGCTTTGAATGAGCGCCGCCGCCGAAAATACTGCTCATAAGTACAAGAGCGGGATATTCGCTGCTGTCGGGCGCGGTATTAGTCCTGAAGCCCATGGAAAGCTTACCCTGCGCGACCTCCATGCGGTCTGTAATATTCTTTACCTCGCCGCTTCGCTTGAATATCTCGGATTTTGTGATTTGGGCGTCCGAAAACGCGATATTTTCTATGCTTTTTCTGATTTCTGCTTCGGCGGCTTTAATATCGCAGTCGCCGCAGATATATATGTCGATTACGGAGGACGATATGATTTTATCGTAGTGCGCTTTCAGATTTTCGGCATTCAGCGCGTCTATTCCCCCGACAGTTCCGAGCGTGGAGAGCGCAAAGCTGTCGCCCTTGCACATTTCTTCGCCGCAGCGGCGCATGGCGTACATAGTTTTATTGTTTAATTCCGCCGATATTCTGTCCTTTGCGTTCTTCTTCTCCTGATTTAAAATCTCGTCCGTAAATGAAACAGGCTCGAATATCACCGAAAGTATCAGCTTTAAAAGTCCCGCGACAAGCTTTTCGCCCTCGGGCGCGTACTTATCGGATATTGTTTCGCCGACAAAGCATATTGCGTGGTCGCCGCCTAACTTCATTGTATATCCGCTGAGATTTGCGCCGTAAAGATTTTCCAGATATTTTGAAATTTCCGCACTTGTATCTGCGATTTTACAGCCGCGCTTTAAAACATACGGCAAAACAGCGTTTTCCGATAATTCCCTGTCGCATAATTCCCTATGAATATACGCGCTCACGGTTGTGGTTTTCAGCTTTGTCATAGGAATAAAGCAAAGATTTATATTTGAATTTATGCTAATTTCTTCCATTTTATCAGTCCTTTCTATTTGCTATTTTACTCCATTTCCGCGCGTATGTCAACCCGTCAGGCTTTCAATATCTGCAAGCGACAGATTATTTTGAAGCGCCATATTTATGCCGTTCGCGACGGCTTTCGCCATTCGGTCAATCACCGCGTCAATGTCCTTTGTCGTGACTATAAGCGGCGCAATTTCCTCGGGAATTTTGACCTTCGATATAGTTGACGCGTCAATAACTGTCGGCACGCCTATCGCAATCACTTTAACTCCCAAAGTTTCCTCATTTAAGCCCTCGCGGTTATTGCCGACTCCCGCGCCCGGCTGTATGCCAGTATCGGCTATCTGTATTGTCGTGTTTACGCGCCTTATATCCGCCGCGGCGAGCGCGTCGGCGGCAATGATTAAATCGGGCTTTACGCGCGATACAATGCCTTTTATAATTTCGAGCGTTTCTATTCCCGTTGTCCCGAGAACCCCGGGCGCGACGGCGCATACGCCGTTTATATTCTGAAATTCCTTGACATTATTCTTTATATGCTCCGTTATAATAAGATTTGACACCACGCGCGTCCCCAAAGCGTCGGGCGTAATATCGCGGTTTCCGAGCCCCACTATAAGCGTAAGCGGATTTTCATGTCCCGCCATTTTGCGGATTTCTTCCGATATAATCCTGCAAACGCTTTTATATGTTTCACGGCTGTATTTTAAATCCGCCGCCTCAATCGTGATATAATTTCCTACAGCCTTGTTAAGCTCCCTCGCGCCGTTCTGATTTGTTATTTTTACGCTTGTCACCGTTACGCTTCCGTGTTCCGTCACCTCCGACACAACTCCGTCTATCTGACCCGCCTTCCGCGCGTTTTTTCTGCTCATTTCATGCGCTTCAAGCGCTAAATCCGTTCTTATATTCTGCATAAATTTCACTCCCTTTTGATTATCTTTTTATAATGGGAAGATTTTTATACATTTTAAAATAAAATACATATAAATGACACCGAAAAAGCATAAATCAGGCTTACCGCCTATTGACGGTAAGCCTGATTTTTTCTATTACTTTTTTTTCAATTCTTGAAATCTGCACCTGCGACACGCCCATGATTTTCGCTATTTCGGATTGTGTTTTTCCCTTAAAATACCTTAAAGTCAGCACGTCCTTTTCACGTTTTTTCAGGCTTTTTAAAACATTGTCAATCATGACCCTGTTTATTATTCCGTCCTCTATGTCCTCACCCGCTATAGTGTCAATCAGGCGCACTTCCTTGTCGCCGCCGCTGTACGCGCTCTCGTAAATCGACTCGGGCGGCGCGGCGGCTTCAAACGCCTCAATCAGGACTTCGGTATCAATTCCACACTCCTCGGAAATTTCCCCGATACTCGGTTCCCTGTTCAGCTTTTTCCGTAAAGCCTCCTCCGCGCGCCAGCCCTTCATTGCGCTTTCTTTTAATGTGCGGCTTATTTTAATCGCGCCGTCGTCGCGGATATACCGCTTTATCTCGCCCGTAATAACGGGCACGGCGTACGTTGAAAACTGCACGTTAAATTCAGGGTTGAAATTTTTTACTGCCTTAATCAACCCTATCGAGCCGACCTGCATCAAGTCGTCATATTCATAACCTCGTCCGCAAAAACGCTTTGCTATACTATAGACAAGCCCCATATTCTGCTCCACCATAATATTTTCGGCGCGCTTATCCCCCTCGCGCACGCGCTCCAAAAGCGCCGCGTTGTCTGCCATGCCGTCACCTATTCCAAAGTCTTGCGCATAGTAACGCGCGTGCCTTTACCGACTTCGCTCTGAACGTCCATGAAATCCATAAATGTTTCCATAATCGTAAAGCCCATGCCCGAGCGTTCCATTTCGGGCTTACCCGTAAACAGCGGTTCTTTTGCTTTTTCTATGTCGTCTATCCCCGCACCGTTGTCGGAAATGACAAATTCAACCGTCCTGTCCTCAATTTTGCCCTCCATTGTGATTGTCCCCTCGCAGTCTGCGTAACCGTGAATTATCGCGTTTGTAACCGCTTCGGAAACCGCCGTTTTCACCTCCGACAACTGGTCGAGCGTCGGGTCAAGCTCCACTATAAACGCCGCCGCGACCGTCCTCGCAAAGCGTTCGTTATCTGATTTATTCGGAAATTCCACCCTGATGTTATTGCAAAACATTTTCCGTCACCTCCTCAAAAGCTTCTTCTACCGTATGTACAGTTTTGATTATATCTCCTATTCCCGACATTTTTATTATCCTCTCGACTGTCTGGGACGCGCCGCTTATAACGATTTTTCCGCCGAGGGCGGTGACGATTTTATAACGTCCCATAATTACGCCGATACCTGACGAGTCCATAAAGCTTGTCCTCGAAAAATCAAAAATTAAATTTACCGCGCCCGTTTTCTGAAGCTCTCTGTCTATCATATCGCGCACGTTTTCAGCCGCATGATGGTCGAGTTCTCCCGCGATTTTCGCAACAAGCGATTTGTATTTTCCTACCATGTAAAGTTCCATATCTGCCCTGCTTTTTACGGCAGGTTTTCACCTCCTGTTTAATTCTCCTTTTATATTTCCATATTCTTCCTGTTTTTTCCTTTATCGAAAATTGATAACCTTTGACGAAATATCGGAAGTTTTGGAGATACTTGAAATTACGCACTGTTTCTGATATAATACACTTGAAAGGCGTGATTATAATGAAAGAAAAAATTTATACGATACCCGTAAACGAGGCGTATGACACGGACTGCGAATGTCCGCTTTGCCATCTTGAAAAACAGCTTGAAAAAGAAGCGATTGATTACGCTCTCGGCGCGGCGATGATGGAGCCTGATTACCGTGAGCAATCGAACGCAAAGGGCTACTGCAACAAGCATTATAACGAAATGTTCAAGCGTTCCAACAAGCTGCCGCTTGCGCTTGTGCTTGACACGCATCTTGAAGAAATTCGTAAAAAGCTTGAAAAACACGAAAAGGCGGCAAAGTCGCTGAAGGGCGGCGGGCTGTTTAAAAAAAGCGGCGCGGCGGAATTTGCCGAAAAGCTTGCAAATGAGCTTGACGCAGCGGAAATCGGCTGTATGGTCTGCGACAAAATAAATCACACCATGGAACGGTACATTGACGTTTTGCTTTATATGTGGGCTAACGACGAGGAATTTAAGAAGAAATTCAGCAATTCAAAAGGCGTTTGCCTAAAGCACATGAAAATGCTTTTAAACATGACGTCAAAATCCTTAAAGGACGCGCAGGCGGCGGAATTTATCGCCGTGTTATGCCAAAAGCAGTCGGAAGAGCTAAAGCGGATACAGGACGACATACATAAATTCACGCTGAAATTCGACTACCGCAACAAGGATATGCCATGGGGCACGGCGCAGGACGCGCCCGTTCGCACGATAGAAAAAATCTCGGGCTATATTGAAAATGAAGAATAAAAAACAGCAAAAGACGGCTTTTTAAGCCGTCTTTTCATCTTATTTGTCAAAACTTTTTAATCAAACAGCGATACCTGACTCGCATCGGGCAGGTCGTCAAAGCAGCCGTTCTTTTCAAGAATATTAAGCGCGTTTTTGCCTATTCCCGTCCGAAGCCTTAATTCCTCGACATTTTTGAACTCGCTTTTTTCGCGCTCCCTTACGATGTTCAGCGCGTCGTTGTCGCTAAGTCCAGGCAGGGCGTTAAGCGGCGGTAAAATCCCGCTGTCCGTGCGCAGGAAATCGGTCGCGTGTGATTTATATAAATCCACAGGCACGAAATCTATTCCGCGCGCGTACATTTCAACGCATATTTCAAGTATCGGAATGAGATTTTCCTCCTTCGGCGTCGCCGTTCCTTCCTTTTTCTTCGCGTTTATCGCGCGTATTTCCTCGCGCACGCGTTCTATGCCGTTAGCCATGATTGACGCGTCAAAATCATCGGCGCGCACGGAAAAATACGACATATAAAACGCCTCGGGGTAATGTACCTTAAAATACGCGATACGAAACGCCGACATTACATACGCGACGGCGTGAGCCTTCGGGAACATGTACTTAATCTTTTTACAGGAGTCGAGATACCATTCGGGCACATTCGCCGCGCGCATGGCTTCCTCGTCCTCGGGCTTTAAGCCTTTTCCCTTTCTTACCGCTTCCATTATTCTGAAAGCGTGTCCCGCCTCAACGCCCTTGTCAATAAGGTAAATCATAATATCGTCGCGGCAGCAGATAGACTGCGACAGCGTTGTTACTCCGTCGCGTATCAAATCCTGCGCGTTATTGAGCCACACGTCAGTTCCGTGGGACAGTCCCGATATTCGGACAAGCTCCGAAAAGGTCGTGGGCTTCGTATCCGTAAGCATCTGCTGGACGAATTTTGTTCCAAACTCGGGAATACCGTACGTTCCGAGCTTTGTACCAATGTCCTCTTTTAAATTAAGCGCTTTTGTGCTTGTAAACAGGCTCATGGTTTCGGGGTCGCCTATAGGAACGTCCTTCGCCTTTATGCCCGTTATGTCCTCCAGCATTCTTATAACCGTCGGGTCGTCGTGACCGAGCTCGTCAAGTTTTAACAGGTTCTGGTCAATTTTATGATAGTCAAAATGCGTGGTTATAATAGTCGAGTTCGGGTCGTCTGCGGGGTGCTGAACGGGGCAGAATTCGTGTATGTCGTTTTCAAACGGCACGACGATTATGCCGCCCGGGTGCTGACCCGACGTTCTCTTGACGCCCTCGCAGCCCTTTGCAAGACGCTTCATTTCCGCGCCGCGCATTACAATATTGTTTTCCTCGCAGTATTTTCTGACGTAACCGAACGCAGTTTTTTCCGCGACAGTGCCGATTGTTCCCGCTCTGAACACTTTTCCCTCGCCAAAGTACGTTTCGGTGTATTTATGGATTGTCGGCTGATATACGCCTGAAAAGTTCAGGTCAATATCGGGCTCCTTGTCGCCCTTAAAGCCCAAAAACGTTTCAAACGGAATATCGTGACCGTCCTTATTGTATTTTGTTCCGCACTCGGGGCAGATTTTATCCGGCAGGTCGCAGCCCGAAATTCCTGCCGCATTTTCAGCAAGCTCAAAATGCTTGCATTTGGGGCATATATAATGCGGCGGCAGCGAATTAACCTCCGTAATATCCGACAAAAACGCAACCAAAGACGAGCCGACAGAGCCTCGCGAGCCTACCAGATAGCCGTCGGACAGTGATTTTCTCACAAGCTCCTGCGCGATTTTATACATAACCGAAAAGCCGTAGGTTGTGATTGAGTGAAGCTCCTTATCAAGCCTTTCCTGTACAACCGCAGGCAAGGGGTCGCCGTACAGCTCCTTTGCGCGGTTTGTCGAGTCGTTTACAATTCCCTCTTTCGCGCCCTCGATTACGGGCGGACATTTCTTTTCGGGAATTGGGCGCACATTTTCTATCATGTCGGCGATTAAATTCGTGTTTTCCACGACTACCTCATACGCCTTTTTCTTGCCGAGGTATTCAAATTCCTCAAGCATTTCCTCCGTTGTTCGGAAATACAGCGGCGCCTGATTGTCCGCGTCCTTAAAGCCCTTGTAATACATAAGAATTTTCCGATAGTCCGCGCCCTCTTTGTCCATGAAGTGCACGTCGCACGTCGCGCAGACGGGCTTATTGTATTTTTCGCCCAAAGACACAATACGGCGGTTTAAATTCTGCAAGTCCTCGTCAGTATTGATGTTGGGGTGATGACTGTCCGTTTTCATGTACGCGTTGTTGCCTATGGGCTGGATTTCAAGATAATCGTAGAAATTCACAATGTCGGCTAAATCCTCGTCAGTTTTACCGTCAATAATAGCGCGCATAAGCTCGCCCGCCTCGCACGCCGAGCCTAAAATCAAGCCGTCGCGCTTTTCTTCAAGCAGGCTTCTCGGTATGCGCGGCGTGCGGTAAAAATACTGAAGCTGCGACGCCGACACAAGCTCGTAAATATTACGAAGTCCCGTTTGATTTTTCGCTAAAATTATAATATGGAACGCCTTGTTTTTCTTTGACGCGCCGCGTATATCAAAATGCTTATTAAGCTCCCCGAGCTTTTCAATGCCGCTTTCCTTAAGCTCTGCAATCATCTTAACAAACGCGTCCGCCGTCGCCTTCGCGTCATTCACGGCGCGGTGATGATTTTCCAGAATTACTTTTAAATGCTTCGTGAGCGTGTCAAGCTTGAAATTCGGCAAATCGGGGTACATACAGCGCGCCAAAATAAGCGTGTCAAGGCTGCAAAAATTATAGTCAAAGCCATATTTTTTCGCATTTTCCTTTATAAACCCCGTATCGAACGCGGCGTTATGCGCAACAAGCACGCAGCCCTTGCAAAACTCAAAAAAATCGCCGAGGATTTCCCCGATTTTCGGCGCGTCCTTTACCATATTGTCTGTAATTCCCGTTAAGTCCACAATATTCTGCGGTATCGGGCGGCAGGGATTTACAAAGGTTGACCACCTGTCGGTGACAACGCCGTTTTCCACCTTTACCGCGCCGATTTCCGTTATCGCGTCCTTTTTGCTGTCAAGTCCCGTCGTTTCTATATCGAACACAACAAACGGCGAGCTTAGCGTTTCGTCTTTCGCGTCATAGACAATTCTCTTGCTGTCGTCTATCAGATAGCCCTCGACGCCGTAAAGTATCTTGATTTTTTCGTTAAAGCCCGAGGCTGTCATAGCGTCGGGGAACGACTGCACAACTCCGTGGTCGGTGACAGCCATTGCCTTGTGCTCCCAATAAACCGCGCGGTTTATCAGGTCTTTTACCGACGATACGCCGTCCATAGCCGACATCTGCGTATGCAGATGCAGCTCCACACGCTTTTTATGCGCGTTGTCGCGCCGTACGGGCGGCGCGGGAACCTCGGCTATACCGTTCGCCATTATGACGACCTCGTTCGCGTAATTGTCATACTGCGCTTTTCCGCGGCAGACAACGTACATTCCGCCCGATTTTAAGCCCTTTTTAAGCGGCGAATACAGCTTATTAAACGTCTCGTCGTCCTCGGTTTTGTTTACGAACAGCTTCACGGATATGGAGTCGTGAGTGTCCGTTATATCCATGATTACGAGGTGATAGTCCTTGTTGTTTTTCTGCGAGTGTATTTCCCTTTCGTCAAGTCCGAAAAGCCTTCCCGAAATTGTCACGTCGCCCGAATGTTCATTCACTGCCGAAACGGACATGATATTTCCGCGTATAGGTCTGCCGTAAAGCATAGTGTTTACGCTCGCCTTGCCGATATATTTCGGTACGTCGGAATGAGGTTTTGCATTTTCCTCCTCGTGATGCGCGCTTACCTCGTATATCATCACGTTTTTCCTGCGCTCGATTTCCGCTATATCCTCGTCAGCGACAGACACATCTATTTCATGAAGCTTGCATAAGTCTTTTATAACGGCTGCGGCTTTGTCAGCCAGATTTTGCGGCGTACCCTTTTTAAACACGACACTCATGCCGCGTTTCGCCTTTGATACTGTCATTTTTTCAACCGTTAAATTTGATATTTCTTCGTCCGTTATATCTTGAAATACCACTCCTAACCTTGGTTTCATGTTACTTAAAATACCTCACTCCCGCCTCGAACAGCTTCTGGTCTTTATTTCCCGGGACATTAAACGCGATATTATCGCCTATTCTCTCGCTGTGTCCCATCTTGCCGAGCACGCGTCCGTCGGGGCTTAAAATACCCTCAATCGCCGAAACGGAGCCGTTCGGGTTCCAGTCTATATCATAAGTCGCCTTGCCGTCAAGGTTCACATACTGCGTCGCAATCTGACCGTTTTTCGCAAGCTCCGCAACCTGTTCGGGCGACGCGATAAAGCGTCCCTCGCCGTGCGACAGCGCAATTGTATGCACATCGCCCGTATTTACATTTGCAAACCACGGCGACTTATTCGACGCAATTCTCGTGTACGCCATGCGTGAAATATGTCTGCCCAATGTATTAAACGTAAGCGTCGGCGAATTGTCGTCCAAATCACGGATTTCGCCGTAGGGCACAAGACCTAATTTAATTAACGCCTGAAAACCGTTGCAGATACCGAGCATTAAGCCGTCGCGGTTTTTGAACATGTTCATAACCGCGTCCTTTACAAGCGGATTTCTGAACGCCGTAGCGATAAATTTACCGCTGCCCTCGGGCTCGTCGCCGCCCGAAAATCCGCCCGGGAGCATTACTATCTGCGAATTGTTTATTCTCTTTTCCATTTCACGCATTGAATACGCAACGTCGTCCGCCGACAGGTTCCTTATAACAAACACGTCAGCAACGCCGCCCGCTTTTTCAAACACACGAGCCGTATCGTATTCGCAGTTCGTACCCGGGAACACAGGAATAAATACACGCGGCTTTGCGAATTTCTCAGACGCAACAGTAATATTGCGATTATCGTAGCTGTACGTTTCGGGTTCTTCCGTAAAATGTCCCGCCTTTGTCGGAAATACCTTTTCAAGCGGTTTTTGCCATGTTTTAACCGCCTCGTCAAGCGATATTTCCACGCCTCCGATTTTAAACGCGTTACCGCCTGTTGTGCCTATTGTTACCGCACCGTCAAACTCGGTTTCCGTTTCGACAACTATTGAGCCGATAGGAGCGTAGAACAGCATATCATTTGTGATATTCTTGTCAAATTCCACGCCTATCATATTGCCGAATGCCATTTTCGACACTGTTTCCGCAAGTCCGAAGCCTTTTACAACGCTTGCCGACATCACCTTGCCGTCCGTAATAAGCTTGTGAACCGTTTCGTACATTTTTTTCAGCTCGTCAAATTTCGGCAAATCGTTTTCATCGCGTTTTACGGTGAACATTTGAAGTTTTGTACCCGATTTCTTGATTTCCTGCGAAATTACCTTATCGGCCTTAACGGGCGCGACCGCAAACGACGTAAGCGTCGGCGGTACGTCAAGCTCGTTAAACGAACCCGACATGGAGTCCTTGCCGCCGATTGCCGCGATACCGAGTTCAAGCTGCGTTCTGTACGCGCCCAAAAGCGCCGCAAACGGCTTGCCCCAACGCTTTGGGTCTGTTCCCAAGCGTTCAAAATATTCCTGAAATGTCAAATAAATTTTCTTATAGTCCGCGCCCAATGCGACAGCCTTTGACACGCTCTCAACTATCGCGTAAACCGCGCCGTGATACGGGCTCCAGCTTGACAAATTCGGGTTATAGCCGAACGTCATAACGGTCGCCGTGTTTGTTTCGCCGCTAAGTACTGGCACTTTCGCTGCCATACCGTCGGACGGCGTGAGCTGATATTTACCCGCAAACGGCATAAGCACGCTGTTTGCGCCTATTGTACTGTCAAACTTTTCCGAAAGTCCCTTTTGCGAGCAGACATTCAAATCCGAAAGCGTTTCAAGCCATTTTTCCTTTACATCTGTTACAATCTCCTGATTGAAGAAGCGGTTGCTTTCATTTGGCAAAACAACCTCAATATCGGTATTCTTTGTCGCTCCGTTAGTGTTTAAGAAATCGCGTGAAATATCGCATATTGTCTTGTTTCTCCAGTTCATGACAAGCCTGTTTTCATCTGTTACAACCGCAACCTTTGTCGCTTCAAGATTTTCCTCGTTGGCGTATCCGATAAACTTATCCGCATCTTCTGCGCGGACAACCACTGCCATTCTCTCCTGCGACTCGCTTATAGCAAGCTCCGTGCCGTCAAGTCCCTCGTACTTCTTCGGCACTTTGTCAAGATTTATTGTAAGTCCGTCCGCAAGCTCGCCTATTGCGACGCTTACGCCGCCCGCGCCGAAGTCGTTGCAGCGTTTAATCAGCGTTGTAACTTTTTCGTCGCGGAACAATCTCTGAATTTTTCTTTCAACAGGCGGATTGCCCTTTTGAACCTCGCTGCCGCAGGTCAGCACGCTCTTTTCGTCATGCGCCTTTGACGAGCCTGTCGCGCCGCCTATGCCGTCGCGTCCCGTT
>CAYUSE010000015.1:0-12425 GCA_964447095.1 uncultured Lachnospiraceae bacterium
CGACGGGCTCGCCGTCCGAAAGCGCGAGCAGAACGACCTTTGTGTCTATGTCGTGCTTTACGTCGTTGTAGCTTTCTTCAAGCGCGGCGAGATGCTCAGTTCCCGAAAGCTCGCGGTATTTCACGAACGCTTCGCGCGTGATGTTCATTATTGCGGGTATGTCGTCGTAATTTGCTAAACGCACCTGAAACAGGGATTGGTAGTATATTTCCATTTTTTACACATCCTTAACCCATTAGTGTTGCCATGACTGCCTTTTGCGCATGCAGTCTGTTTTCCGCCTCGTCAAATATGACGCTCTGCTTGCCGTCAATAACGTCCTCCGTTACCTCAAAGCCGCGGTATGCGGGCAGACAGTGCATAAATACCGCGTCCGCCTTTGCGTGCGCGAACAGCTCCTTATTCACCTGATACGGCATAAATATCTTTTGGCGTTCAGCCTTTTCAGCCTCCTGACCCATTGAAACCCATGTGTCGGTATATACAACGTCCGCGTCCTTTATCGCTTCAACGGGGTCTTGTGTCAGAACAAGCGATTTACCGCTTGCCTTAAAGTCCGCCTTTGCGTTTTCAACAACCTCCGCATCGCACTGATAGCCCTCGGGCGTCGCGATTGAGCAGTCCATTCCTGCCTTTGCGCAGCCGTACATCAGCGAGTGCGCCATATTATTTCCGTCGCCGATATACGCGAGTTTTAAGCCCTCTAATTTGCCCTTATGCTCGTACGCCGTCATTAAATCGGCAAGCACCTGACACGGGTGCAGTAAATCCGTCAGCGCGTTGATTACGGGAATATTTGCTTCCTCGGCAAGCTCCAGCACATCGCTGTGCGCGTATGTTCTTATCATAATTCCGTCAAGGTAGCGTTCAAGCACCTTCGCGGTATCATGAATTGTTTCGCCGCGTCCGAGCTGAATGTCGTTTGACGACAGGAACAGCGGATAACCGCCGAGCTGCGTCATGCCGACCTCAAATGAAACACGCGTCCTTGTTGACGATTTCATGAAAATCATTCCGAGCGTTTTCCCCTTTAAAACAGGGTGGGGAATACCGCTCTTTAGTTCCTTTTTTAGCTTTAAACCGAGCTTTAATAAATCCGTTACTTCCTCTGCCGTTAAGTCGTGTAAGCTGATTAAATCTTTCATTTTAAAATCCTCCTAATACCTTGTCTAATTCATTTACAAATAAATCTATATCGCTTTCGTTTATTATGAGCGGCGGCGCAATTCTTATTGTATTCCCGCCACAAAGGCTGGTAAGAAAGCCGTCCTCAAACAGTTTGTTGAATACGTCTTTTGCAATTTCCGTTTTCAGTTCAATGCCGATAAGCAAGCCCGCCGAGCGGACTTCCGTAATTTCGCTGTGCTTTTTTTGCAAATCAAGCAGCTTTTCGCGGAAGATTTTGCCCATTTTATCCGCGTTTTCAACAATATGCTCCTCCTCAAAAATATCGAATACCGCGCAGCCTGCCGCCGTTGACAGCGGATTTCCGCCGAAGGTCGTGCCGTGGTCGCCTGGCTCAAATGCCGCCGCGACTTTATCCGACGAGCATACCGCGCCTATCGGAACGCCGCCGCCGAGAGCCTTTGCGGCAGTGAAAATATCGGGATTTACGCCGTAGAGCTGATGCGCGAATAAATGTCCCGTTCTGCCCATACCCGTCTGAACCTCATCAAATATAAGCAGAATGTCTTTTTCATCGCATAATTTTCGCAGCTTTTTTACGTACTCCAAATCCATGGGGTGAACGCCGCTTTCGCCCTGAATAAGCTCAATCATAATTGCAGCCGTCTTATCCGTGACCGCGTTTTCAACTGCCTCGTAATTATTCGGCTCGACCTGAATAAATCCTGGTGTAAGCGGTCTGTACGGCTTTTGGTACTTCTCCTGACCTGTCGCGGCAACTGTCGCGAGCGTTCTGCCGTGGAAGGATTTGTCGAGCGTTATAATCTCGTATTTGTCCTTGCCCTGCTTATAGAAGTAGATTTTCGCAAGCTTAAACGCGCCCTCGTTCGCTTCTGCGCCGCTGTTGCAGAAAAACGCCTTGTCGGCAAAAGTGCTGTCAACAAGCTTTTTTGCCAATTTCGCCTGATTTTCTATGTAGTAAAGGCTTGACGTGTGAATTACCTTGTCAAGCTGATTTTTCAGCGCGGCTATGAATTTTTCGTAACCGTGACCGAGCGCGTTTACCGCGATACCGCCGAGAAAATCGTAATATTCCCTGCCGTCGCCGGCAAAAAGCTTTAAACCCTTGCCGCCCGTAAAACAGACAGGTAAACGGTCGCCGAAAGTGTTCATATAATATTTTTTATCGAGTTCAATAATTTCGTTCAGCATAATAAACCCCTCTTTTAAAATTATGAAAATAATTATACACCTTATTGAATAAAAATGCAAGTGTTTTTTTAAAATATTTGAGTTTTTATTGATTTTATTTACTATTTATGAATATTATTCATTATTTTTGCATAAAATTCATTTTTTCGATATGCTCCAAAAGTGCCTCGCAGCCCTTTGACACGTCCTCGTATGTCGCGTCAAAGTCGTGCGTGAACCACGGGTCGGCGACGTCGCGCGGACTGTCCGTAAAATCAAGCATCAGGCTGACTTTTCCGTCTTTGTCCCCGCCGAAAGCGCGCAGCATATTGCGGCGGTTTGCGCCGTCCATTCCTATTATATAGTCGTATTTTTCGTAATCAGCCTTTGTAATCTGAACGGCGCGGTGATTTCCCACGGGAATACCGACCTCGCGGAGCTTGTTTACAGTGCCGTGATGCACGCCGTTGCCGATTTCGTCCGTGCTTGTCGCCGCGGAATTTATGTAAAACTTGTCGGCAATGCCGCGTTTTTTAACCATGTCCTTCATCACATATTCCGCCATTGTGCTTCTGCAAATATTGCCGTGACAGACAAATAATATCTTAATCATAATTTTCAAATCTCCTTAAATACTGATACAATAAAATATATCATAACCGCGGGTTTTTGTCAATCAAAAAGCCCCCGCGAAACGGGGACTTTCAAATTATATATTCATTATCCTCTGAACTACGGGGCGGTTTACAGCCGACAGGGTAATTTCGTCACCCAAGGCGTCGGCGGTAATATGCGTGCCCTTTTTAATCTGACCGTTAAGCGACAGCCTTGCGAGCTTATCCTCAAGCAGGTCTTGTATCGCGCGTTTAAGCGGTCTTGCGCCGTATTTTTTATCATAGCCTCTGTTTAATATAACATCTTTTGCAGCGGGCGTAATTGTAATCTCCGCGTCCTTTTCGTGCAGCTTTTCCGTAATGTCTTTAAGCAGCAGGCCGATAATCTGACGCAGCTCGTCTTTTGTCAGTGGCTTAAAGGTCACAATGCCGTCAATTCTGTTGAGAAATTCGGGCTTGAAGAACTGTTTTAAGCTCTTATCGACATTGTCCGCCATTGTAACAGTATCGTCAGACATAAATCCCGGCGCGGCGCTTTTAAATTCCGAGCCAGCGTTTGTCGTCATAATAATAATTGTGTTCTCAAAATTCACGATTTTGCCGTGACTGTCGGCAATTCTGCCGTCGTCAAGGATTTGCAGGAACAGGTTAAATACCTCTGGGTGCGCCTTTTCTATCTCGTCGAGCAGGATAACCGAATACGGCTTTCTCCGCACCTTTTCCGTAAGCTGTCCCGCGTCGTCGTAGCCGACATAGCCCGGGGGCGAGCCGATAAGCTTCGATACTGCGTGCTTTTCCATATATTCCGACATGTCTATGCGGATAAGCGCGTCCTCTGTGTCAAACATGACCTCCGCGAGCGTTTTGACAAGCTCCGTTTTTCCGACGCCTGTCGGACCCGCGAAAATGAACGAGACGGGGCGTTTTTTTGTCGTTATGTCCGCCCTGCCGCGGCGTATCGCCTTTGCGACCATTGTTACGGCTTCGTCCTGACCTACCACGCGCTGATGAATACGCTCTTCCAAATGCAGAAGCTTTTGCGACTCGTCCTCTGTCAGACGGTGCACGGGGATTTTTGTCCATGCTTCAATGACGGACGCTATGTCGTCATATGTGATTTTTGCCTTTGACGCTTCCTTTTCCGCCTGCGCAATATCCGCTTCAAGCTGTAAATGCTCCGTTTTCAGCTTTGCCGCCTGCTCAAAGTCGGATTTTTCGGTTGCCTCCTGCATTTTCGCGTCAAGCTCCGCGAGCTTTTCCTTTAAAAGCTTTGCCTCGTATGCCGCCTTGTTTTTGAGGTTTACCTTTGACCCTGCCTCGTCGATTACGTCAATTGCCTTGTCGGGCAGAAAGCGGTCAGTGATATAGCGTTCCGACAGCTTAACCGCGTCCGCAATTACCTTGTCGGAGATTTTTACCTTGTGATAGTCCTCGTAATAATCCTTAATTCCCTTTAGAATTTCAATACTTTCCGCGACTGACGGTTCGTCAATCAGAACGGGCTGGAAGCGGCGTTCAAGCGCGGAGTCCTTTTCGATATGCTTTCGATATTCGGTAAGCGTAGTCGCGCCTATAATCTGAATTTCACCTCTTGCAAGCGCGGGCTTTAGTATATTTGCCGCGCTCATTGCGCCCTCGGCGTCGCCTGCCGCGACAATGTTATGAATTTCGTCAATCACGAGAATTACATTTCCCATTTCACTCGCTTCGTTGAGCAGGCTTTTAAGCCGCGCCTCAAATTGACCGCGGAACTGCGTTCCCGCGACAATAGCCGTGAAATCGAGCAAATATATCTGATAGCCGAACAGCTTCGGCGGAACCTGCTTTTCAACTATTCTGCACGCCAGTCCCTCCGCGACGGCCGTCTTGCCGACGCCCGGTTCTCCGAGCAATACGGGGTTGTTCTTTGAGCGGCGGTTCAAAATCTGAATTACGCGTTCTATTTCATTGTTTCTGTTTACAACGCGGTCAACCTTACCCTCTGCCGCCTTTGCGGTCAGATTTGTGCCGTAGGTGTCAAGCATGCTTTTCTTTTTCTTCTCTTTTTTCTTTTTTCGTTCCTTGCCGCCGTCGTCTTCAACGCCGTTTTCATTGTTTGACATAAACGGCATGTTTCCGAACAGATTGCCGAGCATATCGCCCATGGGCGCGGTTGCCGCGCCGCCCTCGTCGTCTTCACCCGTCATCATGTTCATGAAATCCCCGAAGTCCTCCTCGCCGTCACCGCTTGCGAGGTCGCCCATGTTTTCCATAAATTCCGACATCTGGCTGTTTAAAGCCTCGAGGTCGTCGTCGCTCATTCCGAGGCTGTTTATCATATTGTTAAGCGGCGCTATTCCCAAGCTTTTCGCGCATGCAAGACAAAGCCCTTCGCTTGTCGATTTGTCGCCCTCAAGCTTTGTTATATAAAATACCGCCGGATTTTTTTTGCATCTTGAGCATAATTCCATATTATTTTCCCTCTCAAATTTATTATACCCGTATATTATACCACTATATATAAAATATTTAAAGTCTTTTTTCAGATATTCACAAACTGTTCATTTTTTTAGGTGAAAAAGCGCAGCCTTACGGTTGCTCTTGATTTCAAATCCGCAATTTTTTATTTTGCTATTGCAATATCGCGGAAATGTTGGTATAATAAAAATACCACATTCTTTACTGATATTATATATTAGTATATAATACTGTTTTTTTAATATTTGTTTTTCTTATTGTTTATTCTAAAAGTTTGTATTGTAAAAAATGCAGGCTTTATATATAGAATACTTTTTGAATAAATGATAAGTTTATAATGGTATTTAATATATAGCAGTAGAGTGTGTGGTAACATTTTAAGCTGCGTTTTTTGTGCGTGGCTTGTGCCGCGCATTTTTTATTTTGGGAGGGATTTTTTATGAATTTTTTTGAAAGTGTTTTTAAAACAGCCGTTGACGAGGGGAAAATCGTAATAAATGTTGATTGGGACGGCGATATGAAAGAAATTGCAAACGATATTTGCTGTCGTACGCTTATGGAAATACAGAATATTTTGGACGACGATACGCTGTCCGATTTTGAATGTATTGAAAAAATCGTCTGTAAAATGGAAGATGTAAATTTACAGACGGGCAGACATGACTTTTAAATAACTTGAAATAATATGAAAATTGTGGTACAATCTTCATATAAATTTATTTTACGGAGGCAGAAAAATGAAAAAGAGAATTTTGGGGTTAATACTGACATTGTGTATGCTGATTGGCTGCGTGCCGATAATCACAACGGCATATAGTGGTACAAAATACGGAGATTATTTATATTACGAGATAAATGATGATAAAACAGCGGTTACAATTGTAGATTGCGATGAATCCGCAACGGAAATTGAAATCCCTGCTGAAATTGACGGCTTGCCTGTTACAAGAGTTGGCTATCGTGCGTTTAACAAATGCGAAAGCTTAACAAGCATTACAATCCCCGACAGTGTCACAAGCATTGGCAATTATGCGTTTGATAATACGGCATATTATAATGACAGCAATAATTGGGAAAACGGAGTTTTATATATAGGAAATCATTTGATTAAGGCAAATAGTGATACAATCAGCGGTGAGTATAAAATAAAAGCAGGAACAAAAACAATAGCCGATTATGCGTTTGACGGTTGCAGCAGCTTAACAAGCGTTACAATTCCCGACAGCGTTACAAGCATTGGCAGGTATGCGTTTGACGGTTGCAGCAGACTAACAAGCGTTATAATTCCCGACAACGTTACAAGCATTGGCGATAGGGTGTTTTACGGCTGCAGCAGCTTAATAAGCGTAACAATCCCCAACAGCGTCACAAGCATTGGCGAGAGTGCGTTTTACGGCTGCAGCAGCTTAACAAGCGTAACAATCCCCGACAGCGTCACAAGCATTAGCGGTGGTGTGTTTTACAACTGCGACAGCCTAACAAGCGTAACAATTCCCGACAGCGTCACAAGCATTGGCGAGATGGCGTTTGATGGTACGGCATATTATAATGACAGCAATAATTGGGAAAACGGAGTTTTATATATAGGAAATCATTTGATTAAGGCAAATAGTGATACAATCAGCGGTGAGTATAAAATAAAAGCAGGAACAAAAACAATAGCCAATAATGCGTTTTCCTGGTGTGACAGCCTAATAAGCGTAACAATCCCCGACAGTGTTACAAGCATTGGCGAGAGTGCGTTTTACGGCTGCAGCGGCTTAACGGGCATTACAATCCCCAACAGCGTCACAAGTATTGGAGATGGTGCGTTTTACGGCTGCAGCGTCTTAACAAATGTGACAATCCCCGACAGTGTCACAAGCATTGGCAATGAATCATTTAACGATTGCAGCGGCTTAACGAGCATAACAATCCCCGACAGCGTCACAAGCATTAGCGGTGGTGTGTTTTACAACTGCGACAGCCTAACAAGCATAACAATCCCCGACAGCGTCACAAGCATTGGTGAGAGTGCGTTTGAATGGTGCAGCAGCCTAACCGATGTATATTATGGTGGCAGTGAGGAACAATGGAAAACGATTGAAATCGGTAACGGCAATGATGAATTAGAAAATGCGACAATTCATTATAACAGTGTTGCGCAGACACCTAAACCAACTCCTACACCAACATCTAAGCCAACTTCCACTCCCATATCAACGCCCACGCCAATACCGATAGTACCAACTATAACGGCGGAGATTGAGCGGAACACATCTGTGGAAACGGACACTGCATACGCCTTTGACATTATGCCGACAGCGGAAACAATCCCTGAAAGCTGCTTTGTTTATGCGGCAGTTTATGACGAAAGTCACGCGCTTATCGCTATCAATCGTGTACCGCTTGAAACAGACGGAGTGACAATCGTTACGGTCGGAAAAGCCAATAATGCAAGCGCCGCAAAGGTGTTCATTTGGGCAAAAACAATGCAGGCGGTTCTCGAACAGGCGAAGGAATTTGATTTAAAATCCGCAGCGGCTGCAAAGAAATAAAATATACAAAAAAAAATAAAACAAGCTGCCTTTTTTGGCAGCTTGTTTGACTATTTTTTAATAAACTCTTACCGCGCCCGCGTATTGCGATATACGGTAGCTTGTATTGATTGACGAAACCTTTACAACATCTCCCGTATGCGGAGCGTGAACCATGTTTCCGTCACCGATGTATATTCCGACGTGGCTTATTCCGCCGCCGTTCGAGAAGAATACCAAATCGCCCGGCTGTAGATTTTCACGGCTTACATATGAACCGTTGTTTCTCTGGTCTGCCGCCACGCGGCTTACGCTTATTCCGTTCTTAGCGCATGAATACTGAACAAGTCCCGAGCAGTCAAAGCCCGAAGGCGATGTGCCGCCCCATACGTACGGAGTGCCTAAATACTGCATAGCTGTATTTACAATAGCCTGTCCCTTTGAGGATGCCGCAGGAGCGCCCGAACCCGAAGTTTTTGCGGTATTTGAGCGCGAAGCGTTCTGCTGAGCGATTTGTTCCGCTCTTTCCGCCGCCGCTTTTGCCTCGGCGATTTCCTGCTGTTTCTTGCTTACGTCCGCTTTCGGAACCCATTCTCCCGTAAGCTCAAGAGAAGTGTTTATAACAAAGCCCTCTTTGTAGTCCTCGCCGTAGCAAACCTTAATCCAGTCGCCTTCGCCCCACAAAACGATTACGTCTTCGGTATCGTTTAAAACGTCAAGCGTGTCCGACTCGGTTGTAGCCTCGCTTCTGACTCTTACGCAAGTACCCGGGGTATTAACCTTGGCTCTTTTGTAATTATCATAGTGCATCGCCGCATACTCTGCGTCTGCTTTGTTGGTCGTGATTGAGCTGCCTGCCACATATCCGATTTTTCCGCCGTCATAAGTAACTCTCAGCCAGCCCTCGGAGTTTTCCATAATTTCAACTTCCTTGCACGGACCAAGCTCGTCAATAACCTCCGCTTCATCCGAAGGCTCTTTTCTTACATTTAATGTACCGTTTGTAAGAGAAGTATATCCTATCTGATAGAAGCTCTTCGCCGCCGCAACGCTTTCGTCGATTATCGCCGTGTCAACGGGAGCTGACGGAGCGTTTGCTATAGGCTCGGGCATAACGTCCGCCTCAACGGTCGTAAGCGCAATACCCTTTACTGCGTCTGTCAAATCTTTTTCGGCTATTGTTATGCTTTCTGCCGCAGAAGCCGAATTGATTTTCGCGGCTCGCTGAATTTTTTCCTGTCTGATGTCCGCAGCCTGCGCTGCTGCCAGCGAACTTATCATTGCAACTGCTATCATAGCAACAATTGAATGTTTAAAGTTCCTCATAATAATATAACCTCCTATATTTGTGTAACATTAGTTGCAATTTGATTACATAATTTTTACTCTAATGTTACCAAAACATTACAAGCATTATTATACAACTGTTACAATATTTTGTCAAGTCTTTGTTTAATCAATTTGTAGCGATTTTGTAATATTCCTGTAATAAAAGAAACATTTTTTTAATAAAAACGGCTCTTTTTCTATTGATAGTGTACATTTTATATAAAAACCAACTATATAAAATAGACAAAATTACCAAAATTTATGTTTTTTTAAATTTCTTATGTAACAAATGTGTTACAAAAGCTGTTAAAAACCATATATTTTTCGACAAAAAATTACAATTTTCTTGCAATTCTTTCCTTTATTTGGTATAATAATTTGTGCATTTCTATTTTTTATACAATATATAGTGGGTGGGCAAATTTCACCATCTGCGGCAAGGAGGAGCAAAATTGGCTGCAAGTTTAGTGGGAATAGCGATAAGTCTTGCAGCGGGAATTTATTGCTCTTCACTGTTTGGCGCCTGTTTTCTGGCGCTGTTTTTTATTTGCTTTGTTTTGGTGTGGTTTCTCTTCGGCTTTGTCACGAAACGGTTTAATCTGACGGTACTCATTTTCACGGCGGTGTTTGTCGCGGGCGCGCTCTGGTGCAAATATCAGGGCGACCCTCAAAACCGCGTTTTGTACCGTTATATGGGCGGCTTCGTCACGCTTACGGGGCGTATCTGCGAAATTCCCGTTGAGAACGGCGACATTATGCAGTATACCGTTGACGTAAGACGTCTGCGCGCGGGAGACGGGGAGCGGAAAATAAGAGAAACCGTTCATATTTCCGCAGCCGGTAAATTCGGGTACGGTGAAACCGTGGATTTCAGCGGTTTTCCCGATACGTTTCCCGAAAGACTTAACGAAGGCGGTTTTGATTTGGCTAAATACTATAAATCAAAAAATATATTTTTCCGCATGACAGCCGAAGAAGCCGAGCCGTCAGCCGAAAAAATCCGCGGCTTTTCCGTCTACGCCTTATCGGGGCGAATTAAATACATTATTTCCCAATTTATCGAAAAATATAACACGGGCGACAAAGCCGCCGTGTTAAAGGCGGTGCTTATAGGCAACAAAAAGGAAATTTCCGAAGAGCTTTACGACATAATGTTAAGAACCGACACGAGCCGAAGCCTTTATCCTGCGTTTTTGCATATAATGCTTATTATGTCTTTTGTCGGGCTGTTTTCCCGCATTGTTCCGAAAAAATACCGCGATATTGCCCTTATAATTTTTTTGATTTTGTTCGCGTTTGCCAACAGTACAAGACCGTCGTTTCTGCGGTCTGCCGTCATGACGGCGCTTGTTGTTTTCTGGCGTTTTAAATTCGGATATTCAAATTTTCCTGAAATGATTTCCCTTGCCGTGATAATAATTACAGCCCTGAACCCGCTGATGTTTTGTAATTACGGGTTTATCATATCTGTTTCGGGCGCGGTTTTAATTCATTATTTTTACGCCTTCGCGTATGATTATTTTAAGGATATAAAACAAGACTATATCCGTCGGGGACTTTCAGCGGGGCTTATTATGGCAGTCGGGTTAATTCCGTTAAACGCCCGCTTTTTCGGCGGGGAAAGCCTTTACTCGCTTATTTCAGGCGTTCTGATGATACCGCCCGTGCTCGGAATAATGCTTTCGTTTCCGATTGTGTTTGTTTTAAAAAGCCTGTTCGGCACATCATTTTTGTTCGGCGGTTTTATGACGGCTATGACGTATTGGATTTTGTACGTTCCCCGATTTATGGATAAATTGATTTCTTCCTATATAATGCTGCCGCGTCCGAGCATAATTTTTATCGCGGCATGGATTTTGGCTATTGCAACATTCGGGTTTTACGTATATAATAGAAGAAAGAGCTTTAGAATTACGCTTTTTCTTTCGCTCGCGCTCTTTTCGTCCGTGTTCGCAAATCAGCTTATGCGAACAGGAAACATGGAAATTACATTCGTGAACGTCGGACAAGGCGACGGCGCGATTGTTGATGTTCCGTATCGCGGCGCGGTGATAATCGACGGCGGCGGCTCGGGAACATATACGGACTATAATATAGGAAAGAAAATTTTTGTACCCTATTTGCAGTCGGCGGGAATTATGCGGATTGACGCGGCGTTTGTGTCGCATTACCACAAAGACCATGCCGAAGGCGTTATAGCGGCGATTGAGAATTTACGCGTTAAAAACGTATTTATGCCCGATGTCATGCCCGACAGCGAATACAGGCAGGCGATTGAAAAAGCCGCGGCGGAACATAACACGAAAATATATTATGTGAGCGAAAACTCGCGCGTGGTGTTTAAAAACGGCTTGATTGTAAATATTACCGTGCCGTCGGCAAAGACAAGGAATATAAGCAGTGACGAAAACGACACCTCGCTTTTGTATGAAGTCTGCTACGGTGATTTTAACGCATATTTCACGGGAGATATGACAAAATTTGCGGAGCGTAATCTGATTGAGCAAAACGCCGTTCATGACTGCGATTTGTTAAAGGTCGCGCACCATGGCTCGCAGACCTCGACAAGTCGGGAATGGGTTGACGCCGTAACGCCCGAGGTTGCCGTTATAAGCGTAGGGGAGGACAATATGTTCGGACTTCCCAATGACGAGGTTTTGGAACGCTTTAAAAATATACGGCTTTTAAGAACTGACGAAAACGGCGATATTAAAATTACGGTCGGCAAAAAGGGAATAAAAAAGATTGAAAGCTACAGGTGATATAATGGCAAAGAAAAATGACGCTCTGCCCGAGCTGCGTCGGCAGATAAAGGAAAATACGCTTAAACCGCTGTATCTCTTTTACGGCGAAGAGGAATATTTAAAGGAGCTTTACACGAACAGGATAATCGAAAAAATCCCCGACGGCGGATTTCCCGATTTTAACCACATAAAGCTCGAGGGCAGTAATATTCCGTTTTCCGACTATGACGATGCGTGGGAAAGCTTCCCGATGATGACGGACAGAAAATTGATTTTGATTAAGGACAGCGGTATATTCAAGACGCGCAAGGGAAAAGAGGACTTGCACTCGACCGAGGATTCAAAGGAGTTCTGGACGGAGAAATTTAACAGAATTTCAGACGATACGGTCGTGATTTTCAGCGAACGCGAGGTCGATAAGAGGAGCGCGCTGTATAAAGCCGCGTCAA
>CAYUSE010000015.1:12525-19179 GCA_964447095.1 uncultured Lachnospiraceae bacterium
ATTTTCAGCGAACGCGAGGTCGATAAGAGGAGCGCGCTGTATAAAGCCGCGTCAAAGGCGGGTATGGCAGTTGAATTTCAGTATATGGGCGAGGCGGATTTGGTGACTTGGGTCATAAAGCAGTGCCTTAACGCGAAGAAGAAAATTTCAAAGGACGCCGCGTATTATCTGATTACGCGGTGCGACCCTGGAATAAATAACATAAACAACGAGCTCCAAAAGCTGCTCGATTACTGCGGCGAGGAGATTTTTAAAACCGATATTGACCGCGTTGTGTCGAAGTCCTTGCAGGTTATTACGTTTGAGCTGACGGACGCAATTATGGCGCATAACGCCGAAAAGGCGCTCGCGGTTTTGCAGGATTTGAAAACCGTAAATGAAAGCCCGTTCGCGATTTTGTATTTGCTTTACTCGAATTTTGACAAATTACTGCATACAAAACTTCTCGACGGTATGCCGAGGAGCGAAATAGCAGCCGAGGTCGGAATTGCGCCGTTCCTCGCGCAGAAGTATGTTGAAAGCGCGAGGGGCTTTACCGAGGAACAGCTTACGAAAATGGTTGTCCGCGTACCTGAGATTGATTTGGAGATTAAAGAGGGCTTGACGGACGACTGGACGGCGTTGGAACAGTACGTGACAGAATGTGTATATTATGCAAAAAAATAAAAAGGAGAGAGGAAAATGAAAAAACGACTGATTGCGGTTTTATCCGCGCTTGCAATGGTAACGGCTGTATTGCCGTCTGCCGTAACGGCGGAGGACAGCGAGCCAAAGCCTGTTTTACAGTACACCTTTGACGGCAAGGACAGTCTTGCCGACGAAAAAGGCGGCGGCAAAATGAGAATTCTGGGCGGCGCGGAGGTCATAGAGGACGGAAATCAGGGAAAGGCGCTTTATTTAAACGGCGTTGACGGATTTGCGCAGCTTCCTGACAACATTATGTCCGACAGTATGACAATTACTTCATGGGTGCGTATTGACAAGTTCACCACATGGGGACGCTTGTTTGACTTTGGTACGGACAGCAACGAAAACTTCTTTTTCGCGCCGTACTCAGGCGGAACATCGAGAGCGGAAATTAAAACAAAAAGCGGTACGGACACGATGGACGTCGCTCAGGAAACGGTGCGCGGCGATTGGGTTCACTATGCCGTAACAATAGGAAACGGTGCTATGTCGTATTACCGTAACGGCAGACTTATTTCAAGCAAGTCAATTACGCAGAATTTGGGCGAAATGAACAACGTCGCAAATTACATAGGTAAGTCGCATTATGACGGCGACGCGTATCTCGCGGCGGTTATTGACGATTTTCGCGTGTATGATATCGCGCTTAACCGTGAGGACATATGCAGCGTCATGGCAGACGGTGAAATCAGCCCCAAAATAATGCTTGACAGCTACGCGATTGAGGACGAAAAGATTGTGACGGGCGATAAAATCAACCTGCCGAAAATCGGCGCGCTTACATGGAACGAAAAGGATAACCTCGGATTGATTGATGTTGAAACGGGAGAAGTAAAGCATAACGAAAAGACGGAAACCGTAACGCTTACTGCCGCATACGGTGATGAAACGCGCGACTATACTTTATATGTTACAGGCACAGCGGAAAATCCGTACACGATTGATATTGACGCGTCAGACCGCAGTAAAAAAATTTCCGACACCATGTGGGGACTGTTTTTTGAAGATATAAACTCCGCGGCAGACGGCGGACTGTATGCGGAAATGGTACAAAACCGCTCATTTGAAATGGAAAATCCGCTGTATTCATGGAAAACAGAGGGTGATGTTAAGGTAAATACAGAAAATCCGCTGAACGAAAATAATCCGACTTATGTGACACTTGGCAAAGGCGCGTCAATTATAAATGATGGATTTCCGGGAATGAACTTTAAGAAAGGGGAAAAATATAATTTTTCAATATATGGAAAAGTTAATAATTTGCTTGGTATCAATGTGCAAATTTTAGATATAAATGATGCAATAATTGAAAATCACAATATTAGTGCCAGCATGTCTGATGTAAATGAACATACGGAAAATAATGATTGGCAAAAAGTTTCAATTGAGATTAAAACTAATATTGATATATATAATGCAAAAATACGAGTTCAAAGTATATTAGATAATGTTGACATTGACATGGTTTCTCTTATCCCCGAGGACACCTACAAGGGTCACGGCTTACGCAAGGACTTAATGGAACAGCTTGAGGCAATGCACCCGTCGTTTCTGCGTTTCCCGGGCGGCTGCGCGGTTGAGGGGCGTACAATGGACGAGGCGTGGAATTGGAAGGACACAATCGGCGACGTTAGCGAGCGTAAGGAAATGATAAATATATGGAACCCGTCCGCGACAGAGCCGTATATGATGACCTACGGTTTAGGCTTCTACGAGTATTTCCAGATGTGCGAGGACTTAAATATGGAGCCTGTTCCTATCCTCAACTGCGGTATGGCGTGTCAGGTGCGCTCGGGCAGCGCAACGGACAAGGAACACCTCGTTCCGATGGATAAATTACAGCCCTATATTGACGACGCGCTTGACTTAATCGCGTTCGCAAACGGAACGGACGAAAATAACGAATGGACGAAAAAGCGTATTGAAATGGGACACCCAGAGCCGTTTAACATGAAGTATATCGGTATCGGTAACGAGCAGTACGGCGAGATTTATTTTGAGCGTTATAATGAGTTTGCAAAGCAAATCCACGAGAAGTACCCCGAAATTAACCTTGTTACCACCTCGGGAACGGCGTCAAGCGGCAACATGAACGACCTTGCGTGGAATTGGGCAAATAAAAATCAGGAATATGCCGACCTTATGGATGAACACTATTATGAAAACGCCGATTGGTTCAGAACGCACGCTTACCGCTACGACAATTACCGCCGTGATACGAACACAAAAGTATTTTTGGGCGAGTACGCGTCAAAGGGCAATACGTGGTATAACGCGCTTTCTGAGGCGGCGTTTATGACGGGTCTTGAACGCAACGCTGATGTTGTAAAAATGGCAAGCTACGCGCCGATGTTCGCTAAGTACGGTAATACGCAGTGGACGGCGGCAAATATGATTTGGTTTAATAACAACGATTATGTGCTTACGCCGAATTACTATGTGCAAAGCCTGTTTTCAAACAACCGCGGCGATTATTCACTGCCGACAGAGGTTAAAATGAACGGCATTGAAAAGGATAATACATTGCACGGCGGCGCGGTGCTCGGTTCATGGGGAACGCATAACGAATTTAAGGATATAAAAGTTGACATAAACGGCGGTAATTTATATTCGATAAAAGGTAACGAATGGGTATTCGGAAACGGCGATTGGTCTGTAAACGGCGATACAGTTGTACAGTCAGGCGATGAAACAGGTTCAACGGCATGGTTAGACCTTACGAATTTAAATAACTATACCCTTACCTTAAAGGCTAAAAAGACCGCAGGAGGTGAGGGATTTCAAGTCGGCGTTGCGGCAGCGGACGGACAGAATTATTACCGCGTAAATATCGGCGGCTGGGGCAACACTACGGCTAAGATACAGCATATTGTAAACGGTGTGTCTTCAGAAACGGGCAATGTTGCGGAACAGTCGTATGTTGGCAACGTGAATATTGAGGACAATGAATGGTATGACGTAAGAGTTGAAGTAAGCGATTACGAGATAAAAGCGTATTTGAATGACGAGTTTATCTGCTCTTATGTTAAGCCGCAGGAATACGGTCCTGTATACGCTTCAAGCGTGTATGACGAGGAAACGGGCGAGGTTATAGTTAAGCTTGTGAATACAATGGACAGCGCGGTAAATGTAGACGTTAATGTGGATAATGCTAAAATAACAAACAATGTCGCAAAAACTACTGTAATGTTGGGTGATACGTCATTGGAAAACAGTCTTAACGACAAAAACGCAATCGCGCCGGCAAACAGCGAGATTACAAACGCGTCAAATGAGTTTACCTACAGCGCGCCCGCAAATTCGTTTAGCATAATTCATTTAAAAACAGCCGAAAGCAGACCGTATATAAAAGGCTATGCGGATGGAACATTTAAGCCGAACGGCACAATCACGCGCGCGGAGGCTGCCGCAATTATCGCAAGACTTTCGGGCATTGACGAAAATAAAGCCTACGAAAGCAAATTCGGCGATGTACAATCGGATAAATGGTATGCAAATTATATAAACTTTGCGGCTCAAAAGGGATATATTACAGGTTACGCGGACGGTACGTTTAAGCCCGACAACACAATCACGCGCGCAGAAATGGCGGTTATTGCAGGGAAATATATAGGAATAACGCCCGGTCATCATCCCGAATTTTCAGATGTCAAATTTGATTTCTGGGCAGGAGAATATATAGACGCAATGTCGCTAAAGGGTCTGATAAAGGGTTATTCGGACGGAACATTTAAGCCAAATAACACAATTACGCGCGCTGAGGCGGTAACGATTATAAACCGTGCGGAAAACAGAACCGATGCAGCGGCTCAAAATCCGTTTACCGATATTGACGGTCATTGGGCGTATAACGAGATTTTAAAAGCAGTACAGTAAAAGGAGGAAAAATTATGGATTGCTTATTTTGCAAAATAATAGACGGTGAAATTCCGTCGACAAAGGTGTATGAGGACGATATGGTTTTGGCGTTTCGCGATATAAATCCGCAGGCGCCCGAGCATATTGTGGTCGTGCCGAAAACGCATATTGAAAGCGCAAATGATATAACGGCGGAAAATTCAAAGTACGTCGCGGCGGTTTTTGAGGCTATCCCGAAAATCGCGAACGATTTGGGAATTGCCGCCGATGGCTACAGAGTAGTGAATAATTGCGGCAAGAACGGCGGTCAGACAGTGCCGCACCTGCATTTCCATATCCTTGGCGGCAAGCTATATACAGACCTTTAATTAAAAAAACGGGTACATTTCGCACCCGTTTTTAAATTTTTATTCTTACCCATTTTCCCGCTTTAAATCTGACAGCTGCAAATATATATCGTCCAAGCTGGTCGCCCAGAACGCCGAGCCATATTCCGATAATGCCAAAGCCAAAAGTATAGCCGAACAAATAAGAAGCGGCGGTTCGTATTACAGTAACGCAGATTGTGGACGCAATCGCCGTATAGAGTGTGTCGCCCGCACCTCTTAAACAGCCCATATATATAACCTGCCTTATCTGGAACAGTACGGTTATAATTATGACGTACATAATATGTATTCCGATATTTACAATGTCGGCTTCTTCAAAGAATAAATTCATTAAGAGCCGCGCACCGAAGAAATAGATTACAGCGAGTGCGACGGAAATTATGCCGCCGATTGTCTGACATGCGCGCCCGTATTCCTTTGCCTTTTCGGGTTTTTCCTCGCCGAGGCTTTTGCCGATAAGCGCGACAGCCGCCGCCTGCAAGCCGTCGCCGAACGAGAATGAAAGCCCCATGATGTTCATTCCGACCTGATGCGCCGCCATTGCCGCATTGCCTTGGTCAGCAGCCATGATTGCTGTAAGCATAAAGCCTATCCGCATAAGCACCTGTTCAAAAAATACGCTGTAGCCTATGCGGATTATATTTTTTAACTCTTTTAAAGACGGCGCGATTTTTTCTTTGATTATGTACGGGATACTCACGAAAATATCAGGCTTCATAATTGAAATAAAGCTCATTATGCTCGCGACTACCGTACCGAGAACTGTTGCTATTGCCGCGCCTGCAATTCCGAGAGCCGGAAAACCGCAGTGACCGTTAATCAGCAGATAGTTAAATATAATATTTATGGTATTGGATGTTATGTTTGTCCGCATGGTGATTTTTGTGTTTCCCGCGCCTCTTTGAGCTGAATTTATCGCCATTTGGATGCAGTTAAATATAGTAAAACCCATAATTATGCGGTAATAAAGCACGGCATCATCATGTGTTTCGGCTGTTGAGCCGCATAAAACCATAATCTGCGGCGCGAAAATTGATAATATCACGCCTAAAAATACCGACAGCGTAATAACAAGCATAAGAGCTGTGGCAAGCATGGAATTTGCTTCTTTCCGGCGTTTTTCGCCCAAACGTCTTGCAACAAGCGCCGAGATTGAAACATTAAGCGCAATAAAAACAGACAATCCCATGAATTTGGGCTGCATTGTAAGACCTACAGCGGCAACTGCGTTTGCGCCAAGCGAGCTTACCATAAACGAGTCCACAAGTCCTGCAAAAGCAGCAAAAAAAGACTCAATCATTGCAGGTATTGCCATGTCGAGCGCGGTATGTACTGTATTTTTACTATACTTCATGATTTTATACCTCTTGCGGATTTCCTTTTCATTGTTAAATTATAGCTATCGTTTATCATTCCCATGATTTTGTCATCAGGCACTGTTCCGTCAAGGATAATTGAATTCCAATGTGTTTTGTTCATGTGATATGCCGGAATTACCGAATTAAAAGCGTTGCGCCAAAATTCACACCAATCAGGCGCGCCTTTGACGTTTATCCAGATTTTGCCGTTTCTTTCATATATACATGCGAAGGTTTTTTTGTTGTCCTTATGCCGCATTACCGTCCAATTATCGTCATGAAACGGATAATCTTCAAAAGCGTTTGGAAAACTCAGACAAAAATCAATTGCGTCCTTTCTTGTTTCCATGATTTTTCAACTC
>CAYUSE010000016.1:0-18636 GCA_964447095.1 uncultured Lachnospiraceae bacterium
TACCCACACGCCCCTCAAACGTGCGCGTCTGCCTATTCCGCCACTCTCGCATGTGCTGTATCAATACAACGCTATATATTATAACAGATAGAATTAAATTTGTCAATAAAAAATGTATGTTTTATTTTGATTTCGATCTACATATATTAAATTAAAACTAAAGGAAGGACATATTGATGTGAAAAAAATAGCGGTTTTAATTTTGATTTTATTGATGCTTATACCCAAATCTGCGTTTGCGCTTTCCGAAAACGCTAAATCCGCATGTGTTATGGACGCGCTTACGGGTGATATAATTTACGGTAAAGATGCTTATACACGCAGACCTATGGCGAGCACGACTAAAATAATGACGGCGATAACGGCGCTTGAAAACAGTAAAATTGATGATGTTGTTGAAATAAGTCAAAACGCTTCAATGCAGGAGGGCTCGTCGGCATACCTTAAAGCCGGCAGCAAGATGTATATGCGTGATTTGCTCTACGGGCTTATGCTGAATTCCGGTAATGACGCTGCTGTTGCTATTTCGGAATATGTTGCGGGGAGTACGGATAAATTTGTAGATATGATGAACGAGAAGGCGTGGGCAATCGGCGCGCACGACACGTCGTTTGTAAATCCGAACGGTTTGCCGAACGATAATCATTTTACTACTGCCCGCGACCTCGCATGGATTACGCGGTATGCAATCAGAAATTCTGATTTTTGGAATATAGTATCCGCAAGTGAAATGCTTTCGCATACAGTTGACGGCGAAACGGAACAATGGTATATAAATCATAATAAGCTGCTGAAAATGTATGACGGCTGCTTCGGAGTAAAGACGGGCTTTACAAAGACAGCAGGACGCTGTCTTGTAAGCGCGGCAACGCGCAATAATATGACATTTATCGCTGTTACCCTTAACGACCCGAATGATTGGGACGATCATATAAAAATGCTGGACTATGCGTTTTCAAAGTATCATGAACGGGAAATAATCGCTGAGGGCCAGACAGTAAAAAACGCATATATTGACGGAAAAGTGTATCCGTTTGTAACTGCCGGGAATTTTACCATTCCGTTTCGTGAGGGGCAGAGGCTTGCAATTGATGTTGTAAATCATTTATCGGATAATATAAAAGCGCCGATAAACGCTGGCGAAAAGGTAGGGTATATGGATATATCCTATGGCGGCGAATGGATAGGAACAGTTGATATTATTTCAAAGGAAAATATATACGGCGTATCGGAAATGCGGCTGAAAAACAGTTTTTACAATTCATTTATAAAGGTACTGAAACTTTGGTGCTTATAGAAAGGAAATTTACAATGGGAGAAATAGTAAGACTTCAAAAATACATTGCAATGAGCGGATTGGTATCGCGCCGTGCCGCTGAAAGCATGATAGACGAGGGCAGGGTAAAGGTAAACGGCAAAACTGTGAATGAACAGGGAGTTAAGGTTGAAATCGGCGCGGATGATGTGTCGGTGGACGGTAAGCCCATAAAAATCAAGGATAAAAAATATTATATTATGCTAAATAAGCCTGTCGGTTATGTTTCAACCGTAAAAGACCAATTTGACAGACCTGCTGTGACGGATATTATAAAAAAAGACTTGGATGCGCGCATATTCCCTGTGGGACGGCTCGATTATGACACCGAGGGTCTTTTGCTTATGACCAATGACGGAGATTTTACTTATCGTGTTACGCACCCGAAGTTTAAGATGGACAAGACGTATATTGCCGTTATAAAAGGCGGTATTACAATCAGCGGCTTAAATCAGCTCAGACGCGGCGTGAAAATTGAGGATTATACAACGTCCCCTGCAGAGGTTAAAATTCTTGATGCTTATGACGGGCATACGCGGCTTGAAATAACAATTCATGAGGGAAAAAACCGTCAGGTGAGAAAAATGTTTGAAGCTGTCGGGTGTAAGGTTGCAGCGCTTCAAAGAATAAAAATCGGCACGGTTGAGCTTGGAAATCTGCCGCTGGGACGCTGGAGATATCTTACAAGTCATGAGGTTACGTATTTAATGGGAAAATAGAACGTATCAGGATATGGTGAAAACCGTATCCTGATTTTGTATGACTTACACAAAAAACAGTGATAAATTTATAACAATTTGTAATGACTAAGATTTGAATTTATTATTGAAAAATTTGGCGATTTAGGTTATAATGTACAATAGGTATAAATTGAAAAAATTTTATCTCTAATTTTATAAACAATGGAGGTTAAGACATGGGAACAGTTGATAAGTTGACTGAGCTTCAATACCGCAGAAGTGTAATTGAAAAAGGCGGCGGAGAAGCAAAAATCAAAAAGCAGCATGACAGCAGCAAACTGACGGCAAGAGAGAGAATTAACACTCTTTTGGACGACGGAAGCTTTGTTGAGGTCGATGCATTTGTAACGCACAGATGCACAGAGTTTGGCATGGACTGCGTTGAAGCTCCGGGTGAGGGAGTTGTAACAGGCTATGGTACTGTTGACGGACGCCTTGTATATGTCTATGCGCAGGATTTCACTGTAATAGGCGGTTCGCTTGGTGAAATGCATGCCAAGAAAATCTGTAAGGTAATGGATATGGCGGCAAAGATGGGCGCACCCATTATCGGTATGAATGATTCGGGCGGCGCGAGAATACAAGAGGGAATAGACGCTCTTTCGGGCTTTGGAGAAATATTCTTCAGAAATACCTGCAACAGCGGCGTAATTCCTCAGATTTCCGTTATTATGGGTCCCTGTGCGGGCGGCGCGGTTTATTCGCCGGCAATCACTGACTTTATATTTATGGTTGAAAAGACAAGTCAGATGTTTATTACAGGTCCGAATGTTATTAAATCAGTAACAGGCGAGGACGTAACGAGCGAGGATTTGGGCGGAGCAAGCGTTCACGGCTCAAAATCTGGCGTGGCGCACTTTACGGCGTCAAGCGACGAGGAATGCATTGAGCAGATTAAGACCTTGCTTTCATATCTTCCGTCAAATAATCTTGAGGAAGCGCCGTATGTTGCTCCTACAGACGAAATCAACAGACTGTCGGAAAAGCTTACCACAATCGTCCCCGACGATGCTAACAAGGCTTATGACGTAAAGGAAGTTATCGCGGAAATCGTAGATAACGGTGAATTTTTTGAGGTTCAGAAGAATTTTGCGGGAAATATTGTAATAGGCTACGCGAGAATGAACGGACAGGTTGTCGGTATCGTCGCAAATCAGCCGAAGGTTATGGCAGGTTCGCTTGACATCAACTCATCAGATAAAGCGGCAAGATTTATTCGCTTCTGCGACAGCTTCAATATTCCGCTTGTAACGCTTACAGACGTTCCCGGATATTTTCCGGGCGTTGAACAGGAACAGGGCGGTATTATCCGTCATGGCGCAAAACTGCTGTATGCATACAGCGAAGCGACCGTTCCGAAGATTAACGTAATCACGAGAAAGGCTTATGGCGGGGCATATATCGCTATGAGTTCAAAGCACTTGGGAGCTGACGTTGTTATGGCATGGCCTACGGCTGAAATTGCCGTAATGGGTCCTGAGGGCGCGGCAAATATCATTTTTAAGAATGATATAAAGGAAAGCAGCGACCCGATTGGAACAAGAGCTGAGAAAATTCAGGAATACAGAAATAAATTCGCATCGCCTTACGAGGCTGCAAAACGCGGCTATGTAGATGATGTAATCGAGCCTGACTCAACAAGACCGAGAATTATCGCAGCTCTTGAAATGCTTGCTTCAAAGCGTGAGTCAAGACCGGCAAAGAAGCATGGAAATCTTCCTGTATAATTTGATAAGAATATAGGAAAGGAGATTTTATTATGTATTCAGAAGCTTTAATAACAGGTCACGACCTGCCCCTTGGCGAGGCTCTCGCTATGGGCGGCGAAACAACCGTTATAGGTCTTTCGATAGTATTTGCTGTACTGATTATATTGATGATTGTACTTATGCTGTTTAAGGTTATCTTTTACAGAAAGCCGAAAGCTCAGAAGGCTGAGCCTGTCGCGGCAGAAACAGCCAAAACGGTTGAAAAAGAGGACGATATGGACGAAACTGAGCTTATCGCGGTGCTTACCGCGGCGGTTGCGGCAAGTCTTAACACATCAACGTATAATCTGCGGATTAAATCCTACAGACGAACGGATAATAAGATGCCTGCATGGAATAAAGCGGGCGTTACCGAAACAATAAATAACAGATTTTAGGAGGTAAACAATAATGAGAAAGTTTAATATTACCGTAAACGGAAAATCGTATGAGGTAGACGTAGAAGAAGTAGGCGGAGTTCAGACATCAGCTCCCGCTGCTCCTGCGGCAGCCCCTGCTGCCGCACCGGCTCCCAAGGCTGCTCCCGCTGCGCCGAAAGCTGCTCCTGCAGCCGGCGCAAAGCAGGTAACGGCTCCGATGCCCGGAACAATTGTATCAGTTAAGGTAAATGCGGGCGATAAAGTTGAAGAGGGCACTCTTGTTGCCGTTCTTGAAGCAATGAAGATGGAAAATGAAATTTTTGCCGGTGTAAGCGGAACTGTAGCAGGCGTAAGCGTATCGGCGGGAGACAGTGTAAACAGCGGCGACGTAATTGTTTCCGTAAACTAATGCACTCACAACTAAATTACAGAAAGTGGTGACAAAAAAGTGTTAGAGAGCTTTTCAAACTTCCTGCAAAATACGGGCTGCTATGCGTTGCTTTCGGGCGGCGCGGTTGACGCTGTAAAGACGATTATAATGCTTGTAATCGCATGCGTTTTACTGTATCTTGCAATAGTAAAAAAATTCGAGCCATTACTGCTTTTGCCTATAGCATTCGGTATGCTTTTGTCAAATCTTCCGATGATTAAAGACTCAAGTGCGATTATGATGCATACAGATTGGTTCACGACAGCAGGAACTAAATATATGGATGCGTCAGGACATTTGCATGTCGGAGCGATAGCAAGTGAGGGCGGTTTATTGGATTTACTGTATCTGGGCGTTAAGCTTGGAATTTATCCGCCGCTGATATTTGTCGGAATAGGCTGTATGACTGACTTCGGACCGCTTATCGCAAATCCGAAGAGTATTCTTTTGGGCGCTGCGGCGCAGTTCGGTGTATTCTTTACATTTATAGGAGCGCTTGTTTTAAGCGCGCTTGTGCCGTCGATTAACTTCGGCATAAAGGAAGCCGCTTCAATCGGTATTATAGGCGGAGCCGACGGACCTACGGCGATTTATGTTACAAAGTCGCTCGCTCCGGCGTTATTGCCGGCAATAGCCGTTGCGGCATATTCATACATGGCGCTTATTCCGGTTATTCAGCCTCCGATTATGAAGCTTATGACAAGAAAAAAGGACAGAATGATTGTTATGGAACAGCTAAGACCTGTTTCGAAGACGGAAAAAATACTTTTCCCGATTATCGTAACAATCGTTGTTGCGTTGATTATACCTGACGCGGTATCTCTTGTCGGATGTCTTATGCTCGGAAATCTGATGAAGGAATCGGGAGTTGTTGACAGACTTGCAAAGATGGCTCAAAATGAGCTTATGAACATAGTAACATTATTCCTCGGTGTAACAGTAGGAGCTACAGCTACAGCGTCAAGCTTCCTGTCAGCTCAGACAATCGGAATTATTATACTTGGACTTATCGCATTTTGCTTCTCAACAGCAGGCGGTTTGTTCCTTGGAAATATTATGTGCTGGATTACAAAGGGTAAGGTTAATCCGCTTATCGGTTCTGCCGGTGTATCGGCAGTTCCTATGGCGGCGCGTGTGTCTCAGACGGTAGGACAGAAGGAAAATCCGTCAAACTTCCTGCTTATGCACGCTATGGGACCGAATGTTGCCGGAGTTATCGGCTCGGCAGTTGCCGCGGGCGTATTCCTTGCGATGTTCGGCAATCTTTAATAAATAAAGGAGTGAAATATAATGGCAAAAGGAAATAAAGCGGTAGAAATTACCGAAACAGTCCTCCGTGACGCGCATCAGTCACTTATCGCTACGAGAATGACGACGGACGAAATTCTTCCGATAGTTGAAAAGCTTGACCAAATTGGTTATCATTCACTGGAAGCATGGGGCGGCGCGACATTTGACTCGTGTCTCAGATTTCTTAATGAAGACCCGTGGGAAAGACTCAGAAAAATCAAAGATAAGGCTAAGAACACACCTATCCAGATGCTGTTCAGAGGTCAGAATATATTGGGCTACAGACATTACGCGGACGATATTGTTGAATATTTTGTTCAGAAATCAATCGCGAACGGCGTTGATATTTTGAGAATATTCGACGCGCTTAACGATGTCCGCAACCTCGAGTGCGCGATTAAGGCGTGCCAGAAGGAAAAGGGTCACGTTCAGGCAACTGTTTGTTATACAATAAGCCCTGTTCATAATATCGAGAGCTTCACAAAGCTTGCAAAGCAGCTCGAGGAAATGGGCGCGGATTCAATCTGTATTAAGGATATGGCAGGCTTGCTGCTGCCTTATACGGCTTACGACCTTGTAAAGGCTATGAAAGAAACGGTTAAAATCCCGATTCAGCTTCATACTCACTATACAAGCGGCGAGGCTTCAATGGTATATTTGAAGGCTATCGAGGCAGGCGTTGACGTAATCGACTGCGCTATGTCGCCAATGGCTATGGGAACGTCACAGCCGCCGACAGAGCCTATCGTTGCGGCATTGCAGGGTACGGAGTATGACACGGGCTATGACCTTGACAAGCTTGTCGAAATCTGCGATTATTTCAAGCCGCTCAGAGAGAAGTACATTGAAAGCGGTTTGATGAATGCGAAGGTAATGGGCGTTGATGTAAATACATTGAAATATCAGGTTCCCGGCGGAATGCTTTCAAATCTTGTTTCGCAGTTAAAGCAGCAGGGCAGAGAGGACGCGTTTGACGAGGTATTAAAGGAAGTACCGAGAGTAAGAGCGGATATGGGTTATCCGCCGCTTGTTACGCCGTCGTCGCAGATTGTCGGAACACAGGCAGTACTTAACGTACTTATGGGCGAACGCTATAAGATGATTTCAAAAGAAACAAAGGGTCTTGTAAGAGGAGAATACGGCAAGTGCCCCGTTGAAATTTCAGATGAAATCGTTAAGAAAATTATCGGCGACGAGGAAAGAATTACCTGCCGTCCCGCTGATAAGCTGAAGCCGGAGCTTGAAAACATGAAGAAGGAATGCGCTGAATGGATAAGACAGGATGAAGATGTGTTATCTTATGCGTTGTTCGGTCAGGTTGCGGTAAATTACTTTAAGTACAGAGAAGCGCATCTTGATAAGGTTGATAATGATTTGGTAGACAGAGAGAATAAGGTTTACCCTGTTTAATGTGAAAAAATGGTGTTCTTTTGAACACCATTTTTGCTCAACATATATGTAAGAAAGGCGGTGCAAATATGATAGGATTTATCGGTAACGGTAACATGGGACGCGCTATACTCGGCGGAATTTTAAGCAACGGAATTGCCGTAGCTAAAAATATAATTGTTTCAGACGTTGATGAAGATGGATTAAATCTTGTCAATGGAACATACGGCGTTATGACGTCAAATGACAACTGCGAGGTTGCTTCAAAATCAGAGATACTTTTTCTTGCGGTAAAACCCAATGTTGTTTATAAGGTGATAGACGAGATAAAGGAATGTGTAAAAAAAGATACTCTTGTAATTTCAATAGTGGCAGGTCAGTCGTTATCTAAGCTTACAGAAGCGTTTGGAAGAAGAATGAAGCTTATACGTGTCATGCCCAATACTCCGGCGCTTGTTGGAGAGGGAATGGCTGCGCTGTCACCCAGCGACATGGTTGATGAAAGTGAAAAGGGAATGGCTCTTAAAATATTTAACAGCTTCGGGAAGGCAGAAATTGTGCCCGAATACATGATGGATGCGGTAACGGCTGTAAGCGGTTCATCACCTGCTTATGTATTTATGTTTATTGAAGCCATGGCTGACGCTGCTGTTATCGGCGGTATGCCGAGAAAACAGGCTTATACCTTTGCCGCGCAGGCGGTTTTGGGAAGCGCGAAAATGGTTCTTAAAACAGGAAAGCATCCGGGCGAGCTAAAAGATATGGTATGCTCGCCGGCAGGAACTACGATTGACGCGGTTGCCGCGCTTGAAGAAAACGGCTTCAGAAACGCTGTTATAAAGGCTATGCAGGCATGTATAGAAAAATCAAAGGAATTGGGATAAATCATCCCAATTCCTTTTTTTGTTTCACAATTTTCTGCATTGGATTGCGTTTTTTTGGGCAAATATACGAGCATAAATTACATTCACTGCAATCAAGAATAAAATTATCTTCGGCTTTTTTTATGTCGTCTGTACTGCTTAAAAGCTTTGGATTTATACGCATAGGACATTTTCCTATACATATTCGGCACGCTCCGCATGATGCGTTGCTTGTACTCTCGGCATTCCTTGTAAGTGCGAGAATAGATGCTGTTGTTTTTGTAACGGGGGAGTCAATACTATTTATTTCTTTTCCGTTTATTCCGCCGCCTGTGACAAGACGATAGTTGCTGCTTATAAGTCCGCCGGCTTTTTTTATCAAAAATGAAGCGGGTATTCCCAGAGGAACAACGAAATTTGCAGGACGCTTTATCAAATTTCCACTGACGCTTATAATTTTTGACGTTACGCTTTCGCTGTGATATATTGCTCGGGAAATGTCATAAAGTGTACTTGCGTCAATAACAACCGAATTGGAGGGAATATCGTGCCCTGTAACCGATTTTATTATATGAGTTTCGTCGCTTTGCGGATATTTGGACTTTAATTTTATCAGGTTAATTGAATTGTCATAACGAATAAGCTTTTTTATATGATTTACACAGCCCGTCATGTCATTTTCAATTCCGATATAGCCTTCCTTTAAATTTAAAATTCGCATTGCAATTTTAAGCCCTGAAACAATATCTTCTGTATGCTCCGCGATTATTCTTCTCTTTGATGTGACATAAGTGTCGCTTTCGGCGCAGTTTGCTATAATAAATCTGACGCTTTTGTGAGGATTTAGCTTTACATGCGCGGGTGTTCCGTCAGGCTCGACAATTCCCGCGTCACGGATAAGCCATAAAAGCTCGCGAGTGGTATAAATATCGGGTGAAACTTCTTCGGTGTTTCTTTCAGCGATAGTATATTGCCTGTCATTTTGAACAACAATCCCCGTGCATTTTTCATTAAGAGGCGTTATTGTTTCTGTTATATCCGTAACACGCCCCGAGATTGACGAATGTATGGGAACGGCAAGATAATCAGGCGCGTCGGCAAGCTTTTGACCGACTGTTACGCGGTCGCCTGCTTTTACAATAGGCTCAATTGCTGTTCCTGTATGCTGCGCAAGCGGAAAAATATGCTCACTGCACGGGGGCAATGTAAGCGACAGCGCATCGCCATACGATTTATGCTTATTTTTGATTTTTAACCCTCCCGGAAATGAAACCGCCATAATTTTCACCGCCTTTTTGATTTACATATTTTTATTTTATCACAAATCGGATAAAAAAGCAAATAAGCGGAAAAAATTATTTTGCATAAATTCTTTAAAATTTACAAATAGCGGCAAAATATCTTGACAAAATCCAAAAAGTGGAGTAAAATGGTGATGTATGAATGATTATTCATACAACTTTACAAGACAGGAGATGGAAAAAGATGAGCGTTTATATGGATAATAACGCCACTACCTATATGAAAAAGGAAGTGCTTGACGCAATGATGCCGTATTATACGGATATATTCGGGAATGCTTCCTCAAAATTTTATAAAGTCGGCAGAGATGCTGAGCAGGAGCTGTATAAAATGCGCGAGAGCGTCGCAAAAAATATCGGTGCGGCAAATGCAAATGAGATTTACTTTACCGGTTCCGGCTGCGAGGCTGATAACTGGGCGCTTAAAGGAATAGCGTCTGCGCTTAAGGGCAAGGGAAATCACATAATCACATCAAAGATTGAGCATCATGCAATTTTGCACACATGCGAATATTTAGAAAAACAAGGCTTTGAGGTAACGTATCTTGATGTTGACAAATACGGCGTAGTAAGCCCTGAGGCGGTTGAAAGCGCGATTACTGAGAATACAATTTTGATAAGTATTATGACGGCAAACAATGAGATTGGCACGATTGAGCCGATTAAGGAAATTGCCGAGGTCGCAAAAAAACACAAAATCATTTTTCATACAGATGCCGTACAGGCTATCGGGCATACGCCGATAAATGTACGAGATTTGGGCGTCGATATGCTGTCGCTTTCGGCGCATAAGTTTCATGGTCCGAAGGGTGTAGGAGTATTGTATATCAGAAACGGCGTAAAGATTGATAATCTTATCCACGGCGGAGGACAGGAACGCGGAAAGCGAGCGGCAACCGAAAATCTTGCGGGTATTGCAGGGCTTGCAAAAGCACTTGCAATTGCGGTTAATGACCTTGACGAAAACGTAAGCAAAATGACAAAGCTTCGCGATAAGCTGATTGACGGCATACAGGAAAGGATACCGTATTGCCGTCTTAACGGCGCTGTGGGTAAAGACAGACTTTGTAACAACGTGAATTTTTCGTTTAAATATGTTGAGGGAGAATCTATTTTGATGATGCTTGACATGAAAGGCGTTGCGGCATCAAGCGGAAGCGCTTGCGCTTCGGGCTCGCTTGACCCGTCGCATGTTCTGCTTGCGATAGGTCTGCCGCATGAAATAGCGCACGGCTCGTTACGACTCAGTGTCGGAGATGATACAACGGAGGCAGATGTTGATTATGTATTGGAGGTATTACCGCCGATAATTCAGCGATTAAGAGATATGTCGCCGTTATATGAAGAAATTAAGAACGCAAAATAAAAAAGGAGTGAACGTAATATGTATAGTGAAAAAGTTATGGATCATTTCTCAAATCCGAGAAATGTCGGAGAAATAGAAGACGCAAATGCGGTAGGTCAGGTAGGCAACGCAAAATGCGGCGATATTATGAAAATTTACATGGATATTGAGGACGATATTATAAAGGACGTAAAATTCAAGACTTTCGGCTGCGGCGCGGCTATTGCGACAAGCTCAATGGCAACGGAAATGGTAAAGGGAAAGAGCGTTGACGAGGCGCTGAAGCTTACAAATAAAGCCGTTATGGAGGCGCTGGACGGACTTCCGCCCGAGAAAATCCACTGTTCCGTTCTTGCGGAAGAGGCAATTCAGTCCGCTATTGAGGACTATAAAAAAAGAAGAGGCGAAGAGCCTGTATCGGACAGCAAATGTGATTTTTGCTGTAAAAAATGTAAAGATGTCGAATAAAAAAATAAGGGACGCTGATGTGTCCCCTATTTTTTTATTAAATCGCTCTGTTTTTTTGAAATTTCAAGCATTTTTCCTTGATAATCTTCGTGAAGCATATCATATATCATAATGCAGTAGCGTTTGTTATGCAGCAGTTTTTCCTTTTGAAGTTCTATGCTTTCCAGAACTTTCGGAATGTTTTTAAAATAGAGCGCCATATCATCAAGCAATCCGAGAGCTGCTTCTGAGGCGGGATAGCCGTTTATTTTTATATTCTCTAAATAGTAGCCTGCTGCGTTACGGTGATTTTTGACTGCCGTTTTCTGAAGCTCCGGAGTAAATTCAAAATCAGGAAGCTGGGTAAGATAAATCATAAAGTAATGCGCAAAGCTCAAATCTTCCTCGAATATGCCTGTCGGAGAAAGCGGATTGAGGTCAAACATGCGAAGTTCAATATGATTAACGCCGTTTGCTTTAAGCGAGGAAAGATTGTTGTTCCCATGCGGTTTAAGACGCATCGGCAGATATAGTTCGCCCTCAGAAAAGAGCGAGCCGTTTTCGATATAGGCTTGTATGGATTTTATGTATGAATACAAATCGCTGTAGTCCAAAATCGGAATGAATTTATTCCAATATCCTTTTTTACTTCCGCGCATAGAAGCGTTGCCGTCAAAACCGTTTCCTGAAGCATCGTTTTCGTAAAGCGATAAATCATATACGGGGCTTGCGGCGGTGAGCAGCACAAGAAGCCAGCTGTAACGGAATATTTGCTTTGACAGCCTGAAATAAAGAGAATTTTTAAATTCTTCGTAATTTTCGGCTTCGCTGTTAATCGACTTTAAAAGCTTGTCGGAAAATGAAAAATTAAAATGAATTCCGGAATAAAGCATGAGGCGTTTGCCGTAGCGCCGTTCAAGCTTAATTCTGTAATCGTGCTTAAAACGTTCGCTGCCCGTAAAGTCGGCAATGATTATATCGTCCTCGTTTTTAATGCGCGGCGGATTGCTGTAAATCCAAAGAAGCTCGTTTCTTTGATTTAATTCATTGCGTGTGTATGCGTCTAATTCCCTTAAATTCTGCATTGCTTTTTCTATGCTTTCGCAGGGAGGAGTTATTATTTCAAGCTGATTTTCACAGAAATCGCGGTCGAGATATTTATTGTCCGCAAACGGGTGCGGCGACGATGCGAGAGAACCGTCGGAGGTGACGCGGAGAGTTTCGCGCTCCAGACCAAACAGACCGTCGAATATATATTTATTTGTTAAATCCAATCCAACTCATCTCCCAGCATGCAGAGTTCTGTATTTTCTTAAATTATACATCTGATGTATGAAATTGTCAATAGAAACATAGTATGCTGTGAAGAGGTGCATACAAGAATTAAACTTCATGTTTTCGGCATAATCCGACACAAAATATAGCGCATTAAATATTTGTTAACAACATTATCTTGGGTATAATTAGTAAATGTTGCATAAATTTTAGTATATAAATTTGTTAAAACATACAATGTTTGGTAATTTATGAAAATTACTGTTGCAAAGCAATAATCAATGATATATAATCTTTATTGGTACCAGCTACTAATATGAACTTAGAGATTTGCTGTAATTCGGAAAGGGGTGAGCGGAAAATATGGATAAGAAGGAACGCCATACGTTTCTGCTCCAAAAAATTAAAGAGGATCCCTTTTTAAAGGATGAGGAGCTTGCAAGAAAATGCGGAGTAAGCCTTTCAACAATACGTATTGACAGGGCGGAACTTGGCATAGCCGAATACAGGGAAAGGGTGAAAACTGCCGCTGTGGACGGTATGAACGCGCTTCATTCGGAGGGCGAGCTATTGGAGCTGGATTTGTTTCATAACGGAATATCGGTTCTTGAAACAAATGAAACGATGTGCTTTGAGCAAACAAACATAGTAAAAGGACAGTGTATATACGCTTTTGCCGAAAATCTGGCATTGAGCGTTATAGATGCAAGAGCCGCGCTTGTAAAGGTGGCTAATGTAAAATATGTAAGTGAGGCGCATGCGGGTGATAAGCTGTTTGCGCGCTCAGAGGTAATACGGATAAAGAAAAATGAGTATATAGTACATGTTTTTATAAAAGTAAATATGAAAGAAGTATTCCGCGGTAAATTTTCGCTTGCGGTAGAAAGGTAGAACAGATGAAAATAATTATTGACGCCATGGGCGGCGACAATGCCCCGGAAGCTCCTGTTGAAGCAGGCTGCAAAGCATCTAAAGAACTTGGAGTATGTATAATTTTTGTCGGCAAGCGCGAAATTATCGAACAAGAGCTAAAAAAACATACATACGGCGATGTGGAAATTGTAAATGCCGATGATGTTATAAGCAATCATGAAGAACCGGCAAAGGCTGTAAGACACAAGAAGAACTCTTCAATTGTTGTCGCGGCTAATTTGCTTAAAAACGGTCAGGGCGATGCACTGTTATCAATGGGAAATACGGGCGCGCTTTTAGCTTCGGGCTTGTTGATTGTTGGCAGAATAAAAGGCGTTCTGCGTCCTGCGCTGGCGGCGCTTTTGCCGTCTGCGAGAGGACCGAAAATGCTTATTGACGCAGGCGCGAACACTAACTGCAAGGCGGAAAATCTTGTGCAGTTTGCCATTATGGGAAGCATTTACATGAAAAATGTAATGCGAATACCAAATCCCACAGTAGGGCTGATGTCCAATGGCGAGGAGGAAGGCAAGGGCGATGAGCTTACAAAGGAAACATATCCGTTTTTAAAGTTGGCGCCCGTTAATTTTGTCGGGAATATTGAGGGCAGGGACGTAATGGAAGGTACTGCCGATGTTATAACCTGCGACGGCTTTGTCGGCAACGTGATCTTAAAGACGGTTGAAGGAATGGGTCATGTTGTTGGAAGCAAGGTTAAGTCAATATTTACGCAAAGCCTTATTACAAAGCTTGCGGCTGTTTTTGTCATGAAAGGCATAAACAATTTTAAACAGGCAATGGATTACCGCGAATATGGCGGCGCGCCGCTTCTCGGCACAAAAAAGCCTGTTATAAAGGGTCATGGCTCGTCGGACGCAAAAGCGGTATATTCCGCGATAAAACAGGCTAAACGTTTTGTTGAAACGAATATAATCGAAGAAATTATAAATAATGTCAGCAGTATGGAGGAAAATTCAGATGATTAACGCAAAGATAATCGGTACGGGCGCTTATGTTCCCGAAAAGGTATATGATAACGCTTATATGGAGAGCATTGTAGACACCAATGACGAATGGATAACAAGACGCACGGGCATAAAGGAGCGTCATATTTCCGCTGATAACGAGTACACTTCGGATATGGCGACAGTGGCAGCGAAGCGCGCAGTTGAAAATGCGGGACTTACACCCGAGGATATTGACCTTATCCTTCTTGCTACGGTAACTCCCGATTATTTCACACCGTCATGCGCCTGCATTGTTCAAAATAATATCGGGGCAGTGAACGCGGCGGCGATTGATTATAACGCAGCTTGCTCAGGCTTTGTCACGGGTCTTACTATAGCGAAGCAATTTATAGAAACGGGGGCGTATAAGAACGTGCTCGTTGTCTGTGCCGATGTATTGAGCAAGGTTACGGATTATAAGGATCGTTCAACCTGCGTATTGTTTGGCGACGCGGCAGGCGCGGCAGTTGTCGCGGCAAGCGAGGAAACAGGTATAATTGCGACGGATATAGGAGCTGACGGCTCAGGCGCAATGGCAATATCGAGTATGGCGATAAAATCAAACGAGGAAGAGATGGCGGAAAGAATAAGCGGACGCAAGGAGACAATCCTTATGGCAGGTCAGGCTGTTATGAAGTTTGCCGTAAAGGCTATGGCTGACGCTTCAAATAGAGTAGTTGAGAAGGCAGGCGTGTCATGGGACGATATTGCTCTTGTTGTTCCGCATCAGGCAAATTACAGAATAGTTGACAGCGCTGTAAAGAGAATGGGAATTGACAGCGATAAGGTGTATTTGACACTCGAAAAATACGGTAATACCTCTGCGTCGTGTATTCCTGTAGCTCTTACCGAAGCGGCTCAGGCAGGCAGGATAAAAAAAGGTGATAAGATTATTCTTGTCGGCTTTGGCGGCGGACTGACTTGGGGCGCAGCATTATTAGAATGGTAATTTGAGCGGCTAAATTTCCGCATATCACCATTTTTCAAAACTTGACGTACCGGCGTACGACGTCGTTTTTCAAAACGGCAATCTGCGAAAATTTTTCTCGCTCAAAGCGGACGAATTTCCGCATATAAATCTTAGAGAAAGTACAGAAAGGACTAATAATATGAAAACAAGACTTTGTGAACTACTTGGAATTGAATACCCTATTATTCAGGGTGGTATGGCATGGGTTGCTACTGCTGAATTGGCGGCTGCTGTATCAAACGGCGGCGGCTTGGGCATTATTGCCGCAGGCGGCGCTCCGGCTGACGTTGTAAGAGAGCAGATAAGAAAGGCGAAAACGCTTACCGATAAACCGTTCGGCGTAAATGTTATGCTGATGTCGCCTTTTGTTGAGGAGATAATGCAGGTTGTTTTGGACGAGAAACCTGCGGTAGTTGCTACGGGCGCGGGAAACCCGTCAAAATACATACCTGCATTAAAGGAAGCGGGTATTAAGATTATACCTGTTATTCCGAGCGTTGCTCTTGCTCAGAAGATGGAAAAGGCAGGAGCTGACGCTGTAGTTGCCGAGGGTACGGAGTCGGGAGGCCACATTGGCGAATTGACCACAATGGTGCTTGTTCCTCAGGTAGTTGACGCTGTATCAATTCCTGTTATTGCTGCAGGCGGAATTGCCGACAGCCGAGGCGCGGTTGCGGCATTTGCTCTGGGAGCTGATGGTATTCAGGTCGGAACTCGTTTTATCTGCTCTGAGGAGTGTATAGCTCATGATAACTATAAGGAAGCTGTTATAAAGGCTAAGGACCGTGACGCTGTTGTAACCGGACGTTCAGCAGGCGCGCCTGTAAGAGCTCTAAAAAATAAGCTTACGCGCGAGTATGACAAACTTGAAAAAGCGGGTGCTCCGTTTGAGGAAATCGAGGCTCTCGGCGTTGGAGGATTAAGACGTGCGTTTGAGGAGGGCGATGTTCAGACAGGCTCTCTTATGGCAGGACAGTCGGCGGCTATGGTTCACAAAATCGAGCCGTGCGCGGATATTATTAAGAGCTATTTTGAAGGTACAGGGGCTGTTATAGAGGCTATAAATGCGAAACTGAAATAAGGAGATTTAATAATGGGTAAATTAGCATTTGTTTTTGCAGGACAGGGTGCGCAGGCTGTCGGAATGGGCAAGGAGCTTGCTGAAAATTTCGACTGTGCAATGAAGGCTTTTGATGAGGCGAGCGAGGCGTTAGGCTTTGACATCAAGGATATGATTTGGAACGGCGATGCCGAAACGCTGATGATAACAGAAAATACACAGCCTACAATTGTAACAATGAGTGTTGCGGCATTAAGAGTGTTAGAGGAAAAAGGTATTAAGCCTGATGTTGTGGCAGGGCTTAGTCTTGGCGAATATACGGCGCATATTGCGTCAGGTTCAATAAATTTTGCCGACGGAGTAAGGCTTGTAAAAAAGCGCGGAAAGTACATGCAGGAGGAGGTTCCTGTAGGAAAGGGCGCAATGGCGGCGATTATTGCGCTTGACGCAGATACTGTAAGAGCATGCTGCGAAGAGGCTTCCAAAATCGGCGTATGTACAGGAGCGAATTTCAACTGTCCCGGACAAATCGTCGTGTCGGGCGAAGTTGACGCGGTAAACAAATGCTGTGAGCTTGCAAAGGAAAAAGGCGCGAAACGCGCTATGCTTTTGCCTGTTTCAGCGCCGTTCCACTGCGCACTGTTAAAAGGCGCAGGCGAAAAGCTTGCAAAAGAGCTTGAAAATGTAACGGTAAATGATATGCAGATACCGGTAATAACAAATGTAACGGCTGATTACGTAGCCTCAAAGGACGATATTAAACTGCTTCTTATAAAACAGGTTTCAAATTCAGTTCTGTGGGAGGACACAATAAGAAAAATGCTTGCCGACGGCGTTGACACCTTCGTTGAAGTAGGACCCGGCAAAGCATTGAGCGGATTTATAAGAAAGATTACAAAAGATGTAAATATATATAATGTAGAGGACATAGCCTCACTAAATAAAACTTTAGAGGGCTTAAATGCCTAAGAGGGAGGAAAAATTATGCTAAAGGGAAGAACGGCAATTATAACAGGTTCGGGACGCGGAATAGGAAAGTCAATAGCTATGAAATTAGCGTCGCTCGGCGCAAATATCGTGATAAATGATATTCCGTCGTCAGATTACGCCGATGCGACCTGTGAGGAAATAAAAGCTATGGGCGTTGATTCAATCGTTGTTAAGGGCGATGTGAGAAACGCGGACGACGTTAAGAATTTAATTGATACAGCACTTGAAAAATTCGGCAAAATCGACATTTTCGTAAATAACGCAGGCGTGACGCGCGACGGTCTTATGCTAAGAATGAGCGAGGACGATTGGGATTTGGTACTTGATATTAACCTAAAAGGCGCGTTTAATTGCATTAAAGCTGTCGCAAGACCGATGATGAAGCAGAGAAGCGGAGCGATTATAAATATCGCGTCGGTTGTCGGTGAAATGGGTAATGTAGGTCAGGCGAACTACAGCGCTTCAAAGGGCGGTCTTATCGCTCTTACAAAGACAACAGCGAAGGAATTTGCCTCGCGCGGTATCCGCTGTAACGCGGTTGCGCCGGGATTTATCGCATCGGATATGACCGATAAGCTCTCGGATGAGGTTAAGAAGCAGTATTTTGCGGCAATTCCTCTTGGAAAATTCGGTCAGACAGACCAGATTGCCGATGTCGTAGCATTTTTAGCATCTGATATGTCAAGCTATGTGACAGGTCAGGTTATAAATGTTGACGGCGGCTTGCTTATGTAATAGCAATATATATAATTATTTATATATAAAAATTCACGAAAGGAGGTGCACTGGTAGATGGAGACATTTGACAGAGTAAAGGCTGTTATCGTTGATCAGCTTGGCGCTGACGAAAGCGCGGTAACAATGGAGGCATCATTCGTTGATGACTTGGGCGCAGATTCATTGGATATAGTTGAGCTTATCATGGGCTTAGAAACTGAATTTGATCTTGAAAGACCTGATGAGCAGGCAGAAAAAATCAGCACAGTAGGAGATGCTGTAAACTATATTAAAGAAAATGCGTAAAAAGCTTTAGGAGAGCAAGGTCTGTTATTTGCAGACTTTGCTCGCCTTATGCGTATAAAAGGGAATTAAAATTATTTTTTATATACAGGAGGCAAAATTATGAGGAGAGTTGTGGTAACAGGATTAGGTGCGGTTACGCCGATAGGCAATA
>CAYUSE010000017.1:0-18518 GCA_964447095.1 uncultured Lachnospiraceae bacterium
ATTATAATCGGAAAAGGTCCGTCGTCAAAGTCGATTAGAATTGATTTGCCCAAATTTACGCTTATAGGAGCTACAACACGCGCAGGACTTTTAACCGCGCCTTTGCGCGACCGTTTCGGTGTGATAAGCCGTTTAGAGTTATATACAATAGATGAATTAAAGCAGATTGTAAAGCGAAGCGCAGGACTGCTGGATGTCGAAATTGACGATGACGGCGCGGCGGAAATTGCGTCGCGTTCACGCGGTACGCCGAGAATTGCAAACAGATTTCTAAAGCGCGTGAGAGATTACGCGCAGGTTAAATATAACGGCAAAATTACGGTTGAAACAGCCTCTGAGGCGTTAAAGAAAATGGAAGTGGATGAGCTTGGGCTTGACACTATTGACAGCAGAATGCTAAAGACTATGATTGAGAGCTTCGGGGGAGGTCCTGTGGGGCTTGACACAATAGCGGCAACTATCGGAGAAGAGCCAAACACAATCGAGGATGTGTATGAACCGTATCTGTTACAGCTTGGCTTTATAGCAAGAACTCCGAGAGGCAGAGTTGCAACAAAATTGGCTTATGACCATTTTGAAATTCCGTATATTGAAGGGTAGGTTTGAAATTTGAGAAAAATCAAAATAATTTTAGCATTATTTGCAATATTTGTTATGTCATGTTCCGTATCGCATGCAATGACGCTTGAATATGACGGGGGAATGCATGAATATTCGGGTTCTGTTTATGCTCTTATAGTAGATGACGAGCTGATGGATCCGCCGCTTGCGCCGATTATTTTTAACGACCATGCGCTTGTTCCCGTACGCGAAATTTTTGAAAAGCTCGGAGCTGAGGTATCGTATGACATGGAAACGCAGACGGTTGGCATTAAAAAGGACGAATATGCAGTGGAGCTTTGCATAAATGAAAATATTGCGTATATAAACGGAGAGGAGACGGAAATTCCTGATAATGTCGCGCCGAAGCTGATTGCAGAAGCGGGAGGAGAAACAAAAACAATGGTTCCCGTAAGATTTATCGGAGAAAGTCTTGGGCTGGAAATAGATTTTGACGAGGAGCATGAGGCGATATTGGTTGAATCGCCTTATTATGAATTTGACGAGGATTTTCATTATGAATATGTTTCCCATGCAAAGGCTGTTATTGACCGTGTCACATCTTCAAGAGAGGCGAATAAACTGAGAATTACGGCTTATGCTTCAAAGCCAATAGGCAAAATTGAGGATTTTAAGCTTGAAAATCCGAACAGGATTGTGCTTGATATGTACGGCGCGGTATATCGAAATGTCAACGACTACATAAACACAGATATGAGCGGAATATCGTCAATTCGTTTGGGCGATAACGGCGAGCGCGCGAGAATAGTAATAGATTATTCGGATATACAGGGATACAAAATCGAAAGCATTTCTGATACGGAGGTTTCGCTTATTATAGAAACGAAGGAATCATATCCGTCAACCGTAACACCGGATTCGTCAAAGCTCATTATACTTGACGCAGGACACGGCGGAACGGACAGCGGAGCTGTGGGAGAAATAGACGGCAGGGAAATACTTGAAAAGAATTTAACTCTGCAAATTACATACAAAGTCAAGGAACGTCTTGAAGAACGCGGATATAAAGTGGCTATGACGAGAACGGGAGACACGCTTCCCTCGCTTAAGGAGCGTCCTGAGCAGGCAAATGCGATGAATGCGGCGGTATTTGTGAGCATTCATATAAATTCCGTGGACGACGCGCCTCAGGCAAATGGCACAGAGGTGTATTATGCAGAATCGAATAACGGATATAATTACGGTGTAAACAGTCAGACTTTGGCGAAGAATATATTAGACCGCATGATGAAATACATGGGCTCGACAAACAGAGGTGTAAAGACCGCCGAGCATGCTGTGACAAAACGCTGCAATATGCCTGCCGCGCTTATTGAAGTAGGGTTTATTACAAATCCTGAGGAAATCGCTAATATGCTGAACGAGGAATATCAGTATAAGGCGGCGCAGGGCATAACGGAAGGTATAATGATTACGCTTGAAAAAGTGAGAATGCCCTGAGGTTGTATTTAGCGCAGACTGTAAAAAACTATTAGTTTATTGATGAAAGGAAAATAAGTCTTGAAAACATCGGATTTTTATTACGAACTGCCGCAGGAGCTTATTGCGCAGGAACCGGTTAAGGAGCGGAGCGCGTCGCGGCTTATGGTGCTTGACAAGACAACGGGCAAAACGGAGCATAAGCATTTTTATGATATAGTTGACGAATTAAACGAGGGCGACGCGCTGATACTTAACGACACAAAGGTTTTGCCCGCGCGTCTTTACGGTCAGAAAGAGGAAACGGGCGGCGCAATTGAGTTTTTGCTGCTTAATAAGCATAGGCTTGACACATGGGAAGTCATTTTAAAACCGGGTCGGAAAGCGAAAAAGGGAGCGCGGTTTGTATTCGGAAACGGCGAACTGAAAGCGGAAATACTCGATATTATAAACGACGGTAACAGGCTTGTTAAATTTGAGTATGAGGGTGTGTTTGAGGAGGTTCTTGACCGTTTGGGCGAGATGCCGCTGCCGCCTTATATTACGAAAAAGCTGGAGGATAAGGACAGGTATCAGACGGTTTACGCGAAAAATTTAGGGAGCGCGGCAGCTCCGACGGCAGGACTGCATTTTACGTCCGAGTTATTGGAAAAAATAAAAAATAAGGGCGTAAATATAGGCTATGTGACGCTTCATGTGGGCTTGGGCACATTCAGACCCGTGAAAGCCGATGATATTCTCGACCATAAAATGCACTCGGAATTTTATGTTCTGCCCGAAAAAACGGCGGAGCTTATAAACAGAACAAAAGCAAACGGAAAGCGTGTTGTGTCTGTCGGCACAACGGCTACGCGCGTTATGGAAACGGCAGGACAAAATGGTCTGCCGCTAAAAAAACAGACGGGCTGGACGGATATTTTTATTTACCCGGGAAAAGAGTTTCATGTCATAGACGCGCTTATTACAAATTTTCATTTGCCCGAATCAACGCTTATAATGCTTGTCAGCGCGCTTGCGGGACGTGAAAATGTCCTTAACGCGTATAAGGAAGCGGTAAGGGAAAAGTATCGGTTTTTCTCGTTCGGCGACGCGATGTTTATAAGATAGGAGAAAATTATGTTTAAAATACTGCATACAAACGGCAAGGCGCGGCGAGGAGAATTTACGACTGTTCACGGAACAATTCAAACGCCTGTGTTTCAGAATGTCGGCACAATTGCGGCGATTAAGGGCGCGGTTTCGACAATGGATTTAAAGGAAATCGGCTGTCAGATTGAATTGTCGAACACGTATCATCTGCACTTGCGCCCCGGCGACAAGGTTATTCACGAGCTGGGCGGACTGCATAAGTTTATGAACTGGGACAGACCTATTTTAACCGACAGCGGCGGCTTTCAGGTGTTTTCTCTCGCAGGACTGCGCAAAATTACGGAGGAGGGCGTAAGCTTTGCCTCGCATATTGACGGGCATAAAATATTTATGGGACCCGAGGAAAGCATGCAGATACAGTCAAATCTTGCGTCAACAATCGCAATGGCGTTTGACGAATGTGTAGAAAATCCTGCGCCGTACGAGTATGTTAAGCAATCGTGCGACAGAACATACCGCTGGCTTGTCAGATGCAAAGATGAAATGCGGCGGCTTAATTCGCTGGACGAAACAATAAATAAAAATCAAATGTTATTCGGAATAAATCAAGGCGGAACGTATGATGATTTGAGAATAGAACACATGAAAAATATAGCGAAGCTTGATTTGCCCGGATATGCGATAGGCGGACTTGCGGTCGGAGAAACGCATGAGGAAATGTATCACATTATTGATGTGGTGCTGCCTCACGCTCCCGAGGACAGACCGAGGTATTTAATGGGCGTCGGAACACCGTCCAATATAATAGAGGCGGTTGCTCGTGGAATTGACTTTTTCGACTGCGTAATGCCGTCAAGAAATGCGCGTCACGCGTTCATATTTACGCGAAACGGCACAATGAATTTGATGAACCAAAAATATGAGCTTGATACGCGTCCGATTGACCCTGAATGTCAATGCCCGACGTGTCAGCATTATACGAGGGCGTATATAAGGCATTTATTTAAGGCAAAGGAAATGCTCGCAATGCGGCTTAGTGTAATTCATAATTTGTATTTTTATAATGAGCTCGCCGCGAGAATACGGCAGGCGATTGAAGAGGACAGATTTGAGGAGTTTCGGCGCGAAAATGTTGAAAAGCTTGCAAGACGCGTGGAGGATTAAAAAATAGCATTCCGATAAAATCGGAATGCTGTTTTTAAAGTTTTCTCTTGATTTCTTTTACTACTCCGAATACGCGTATGCGGAGGACATCGCCGTTTTCAAAACGGCGCGGGGGATACATGGGGTTTATTGACTGCAATTCAATAAAATCCTTCCCGTAAACAACGCGCTTTACAACGCCGTCCTCATTATCAATCGTAACAACCGCATAAGAACCGCTGTCAACGGACGACTGCACGCGTATAAGCACAAGGTCGCCCTCCATAAACATAGGGTACATACTGTCGCCTGTAACTTGCAAAAATGCGTATTGGTCGTTTTTGCATATTTCGTTTTCGGGCACATTTTCATATCCGACTATATTGTTTTCCGCAAAACAGCTTATTCCTGCCGCAACCTTGCCGATAATCGGGATTTGCACTAAGGGAATTGCGCCTGCTGACTGAATATTATCGGGCGTATCCCAGCCCAAAATGTATTCGGGCGTTGTATGAAGGGTCTCCGCAAGCTTTAGAAGCGAGGCGCGTTTGATATTCTGTACTGTTCCTTTTTCGTATTTTTGTATGGCGGCTTTCTGCACTCCGATTATTTCGCCGAGTTGTTCCTGCGTCATTTTATGTTCCTTGCGCAGTTGTTTTAACCTTTCTCCCGGTGTCATTTTTAAATTCTCTCCTTTTGTTTCTTTTGTTGGTTAGTATCTTAATAATATCACATATCTATTGGAAATGCAAGAGTTTTTGAATAAAAATATCTTAAAAAGCTATTTTATGCTTGACAAACGAACAAATGTGTGGTATAATAAGCTCAAGGTGTTACCAAAAGGATAAATTTCAATTTACCGCACCGTTCGGCGAAAGTCGAAAATTTTTTACAATATGAGTATCTTATAAAGATAACATATATGCAGCTGCAAGAGGGAAGTGACGGCTTCCTTTTCAAACCAAAGAAAAGTATCTTAATAAGATAGAAAGGAGTGGCAATGAGATATTCAAATGATGATCCCAGAGCGGTTATCGCTATGGAGCTGGAAAGAACAGGCGGCTACGGAGACTATTCCGATTACGGTGATTTTTGCGATTATGACGGTGAAACAGTCTGCCCTGTATGCGGAGCGGTTGACCCCGAGCATTTTTACATGAATGACGATGAGGAATGCGTGGGCTGCTATGAATGCCTGCACCGTGTCTATGATTTATTTTAGAGCGTTTGGGAGGTGTTGGCATGGCGAAAAGAAAAATTGCAGGCAAAACTGAGGTTTTGGAGCTTCTGACAGACATTATGCGGGGTGAAGAAACTGCGGCAAAGCCAACGGAAACCATGAAAGCTGCCGAGCTTATCGGAAAATCTCTCGGGATGTTTTCCGACAAGTCAAAGAATGGCGGCGGAATAAACGTCACTATTGTAGACGATATACCGCAGGGTGATGATACGAATGAATAGCGTAAGGCTTACGGATTTAATTGCGCCGTCGTTTTTCTCGGTTCACAGAGCCGTTCAAAATCACGAATACACTCATTATTGGCTTTCGGGCGGACGGGGCAGCACAAAATCAAGCTTTGTGAGCATTGAGATAATATTGGGAATTATGCAAAATCCCGACGCTAACGCGGTCGCGGTAAGAAAGGTCGGACGGTATCTTAAGGACAGCGTATTTTCACAGCTAAGGTGGGCAATAGAACGCCTTGGCGTTGAAAGCCTGTGGCAGGTTAAATTAAGTCCCATGGAGCTGATTTATACAAAAACAGGTCAAAGGATATTGTTTCGGGGCGCGGATAAACCACAAAAGATAAAATCCACAAAGGCTGAAAACGGGTATATAGCTTATATTTGGTTCGAGGAGCTTGATGAATTTAACGGAATGAGCGAAATCCGCTCAATAAATCAGTCGCTTATGCGCGGCGGAAAACATTTTACCGTATTTTATTCGTACAATCCGCCGAAAAGCAAAAGAAGCTGGGTAAACCGCGAAAAAAATCAGGAGCGCGGTGACAGGCTTATTCATCACAGCACATACAAGGACGTAAACGAACAATGGCTCGGAAAGCAGTTTATTTTGGAGGCGGAGCATTTACAAAAGACAAATCCCGAATTATATTCTCACGAATATCTGGGAAATGTTATCGGGACGGGCGGCGAAGTATTCAAAAATATTACGGTCAGGAAAATATCGGACGAAGAAATTTCCTCGTTCGATAAAATCTATCTCGGCGTGGATTTCGGATACGCTGCCGACCCGTTTGTCTACCTTGTTTGTCACTACCACAAAAACAGATTATATATTTTTGATGAAATATATAAGACGGGGCTTTCAAACAGCATGGCGGCGGAGATGATTAAGGAAAAGGGACTGTATAACTCTTATATTGTCTGCGACAGCGCGGAACCGAAAAGCATCAGGGATTTACGCGAATGCGGTCTTAGGGTAAGAGGTGCGAAAAAGGGTCCTGACAGCATTGAGTACGGAATTAAATTCCTGCAAAGTCTTGACGAGATTGTTATCGATGGCGCGAGATGTCCCAATACCGAACGCGAATTTTCATGCTACGCGCTTGAAAGAGATATTAACGGCGAGTTTAAATCTTGCTATCCCGACCGCGACAATCACACAATCGACGCGGCGCGTTACGCGCTGGAGGAAGAAATAAATCACAGAAAAATCAGAATTATAAAAAGAAGGGAGTTACGGTTATGATTATTGACGAGTCTTTTTTAGACGGCGGAATAACTCCGGAAATTTTATCTAAGCTTATTGCGCGTCATCAATCGGAGCAGGGAAGGCTTACCATGCTTAAAAATTATTATGACGGCAATCATAAAATAAAGGAGCGTCAAAGGCTGAGCAGTTCGGCATCAAACAACCGTCTTGTCTGCAATCACGCAAAATATATTGTCGATATGATAAAGAGCTATCTTGTCGGCAATCCCGTGTCGTATGCCTGCTCGGCAGGATATGATATTGAAGCGGTTAAAAATTGCTATCTGGTTCAGGATATTGCGCATACGGACTGTGAGCTGGAAAAGCAGATGAGCATTTACGGCAGAAGCTATGAAATGATTTTCGCAAACGAAAAATCTGAGCCGAGAAGCGTTTGTCTGAGTCCCATGAACACATTTGTCGTTTACGGAACAAGCGTTGACGAAAATCCGTTGTTCGGAGTGCATTATTACAAGCGTTTCGACATAAACGGAAAATCTGTCGGCGTTTCGTGCATAGTCTGCGACAAGGAAAAATTTTACACGTTTGAAAATGAAACCGACAGTTTTAACAATATGAAGCTTGTGTCAAATACTCAGCATTATTTCGGTGATGTTCCGATTTTGGAATACAGGAACAATGAGGAAATGCAGGGTGATTTTGAACAGCTTATTTCGCTGATTGACGCATACAATGTTTTGCAATCGGACAGAGTAAATGATAAGGAACAATTCGTTGACGCATTCCTGTTTTTGACGGGGATTGACATTGACAGCGAGCAGGCAAAACAGCTTAAAGAAGAACGCATTTTGATGGGCTATGACGGCGCGGAAGCAAAATATCTGTCAAAGGTTATGTCGGAAAATGACATCAAGGTTTTACGCGACAACCTGAAGCAGGATATTCACCGCTTTAGCATGGTGCCCGATTTGTCGGACGAATATTTCGGCGGCAATATTTCGGGAGTTGCCATAAAATACAAGCTTATGGGCTTTGAACAGCATATCAGAAATAAAGAACGGTATTTTTCAAAAATACTCAAAAAGAGATTTGAAATTTATAACAGATTTTTGACATTGAGGGGCAGTATGAAGTATGTTCCCGTTCACAGAGTGGATATTGTATTCACAAGAAATATGCCGGTAAATGAGCTTGAAATTTCACAAATGATAAATAATCTTTCGGGTATAGCGACATCGGAAACACTGCTTTCGCAGCTTTCGTTTATTACTGATCCGAAAGAGGAGGCGCGATTGGCGTTCAATGAAAAAACAGCGCATAATGACTGCTTAGAGAACAGTCAAAAAAATACAAAGGAGGTCATAAAATGACAAAAAACAAATTCAGAAGCTTTAAGCCGATTGATGAAAACGGTTTACAGCGTCAGGAGAAAAGTCCGCACATGCAGGAAACAGAAAAAAATTCGCGCATGAACGGAGAAAAGGAAAATCCGTATGGAAACGACAGAGAGGAAAATGCCGTAAACGGAGAAAAAAAGTCGTTCTGGAAGAGAAACGGAGCAGAGCCTGCGGAGAGCAGCGCAGACGATGAAAGACAGCAGTATTTTTCGGAAAGAATGATATTTTTAGCCGAAAAAACTCTGTTTAACGAAGGACTGCCCACTACATTTGCTCAAATGCTGTGCGGAGATACAGAGGAGGAAACTCTCGAAAATATCTCCATATTCAAAGAGCAGTATGAAAAGTCGGTAGAAACGGCAGTTTCCGAAAAAATGAAGGGCTTTACGCCGAAAACAAATTCGGGAATGACAGCCTATGACCCGTTTTTAGCGGGTTTGAACGGTTAAGGCTAAAGAAACAAAAGAAAGGAAGTAGATAAAATGGCAATAAATTATGCAAGCAAATACGCACAGAAAATTGACGAGAGATTTGCAAGAGAATCACTCACGGACGCGGCGGTAAACAACGACTATGATTTTGTCGGCGCGAAAACGGTAAATGTATATTCAATCCCGACAGCGGCGATGAATGATTATTCAAGAACGGGAACTTCAAGATACGGCACTCCTGCCGAGCTTGACAATACCGTTCAGGAGCTTACGCTGTCGCAGGACAGAAGCTTTACATTCACAATTGACCGCGGAAATTATGATGACACGCAGATGGCAAATGCGGCAGGTCTCGCGCTTCAGCGTCAGATAAGGGAGGTTATAATTCCTGAAATTGATAAGTACAGATTTAAGAAAATCTGTGAAAGCGTTACAACACCTGCAACGGGCGCGATTACAAAATCAAACGCGCATGAGCTTTTCCTTGACGGAACAACGGCGCTTATAGATAACGAAGTTCCTATTCAGGGCTGCACGGCGTTTATTTCAAGCGCGTTTTTCAGAAATATTAAGCAGGACCCGAGCTTCGTAAGAAACGGCGACGCGTCGCAGGAAATGCTGACGAAGGGTCAGGTAGGCGTGATTGACGGTATTCCCGTTGTTGTTGTGCCGAAGTCATATTTCCCCGAAAATGTTGAATTTATTATCACAAATCAGGCGGCGGTTACAGCTCCCGTAAAACTTTCAGAGTACAAAATCCATGACAACCCGCCCGGAATTAACGGCTGGCTTGTCGAGGGCAGAGTATATTATGACGCGTTTGTGCTTAACAGCAAAAAGAATGCGATTTATGTACATAAGTCTGCGGCATCGGATGGCGACGGCAAAAAGAACGGCTAATCATCCGATATTGCAGACTGATAAAATAACAAGGAGGTGACGGGCTGTGGAAACTGAAATTTTGGAAAATGCGAAAATGCTTCTCGGTATAAGCGACAGCAATTCGGACGCGCTGCTTTCATTCCTGATAAAGGACACCGAGGAAGCTGTTATGGCACATTGCCGTATTACGATTGTTCCTTACCAGCTCCATGGATTGATTGCCAATATCGTATCGGATATTTACAGAGACCGCGGCTACGGCAATCCGTCCGATAATCGTTCGGTGAAATCGGTTACGGAGGGAGAAAGGCGTATTGAGTTTGAAAGCGGAGGTATAATGCCGAATTTTGATTGCTATCTTTCCCGATTGCAGCCGTTTATGAACAGAGCCGCGCGATTGCCTTCGGAATTGGAGGCATGCCATGAAGGAATATAGCCGCACGTTTTCGGTGTTTTATAAAACACCGATTGAAATTTACCGCGTTATAAGCAATTCAGCTTATGACAGGGAAGCCGAAACGGAGCTTATCTGCTCCGTTTTGGCAGATGTTCAGCCGCTTGACGGGGATTTGGCAGAAAAGGATTTCGGAAACGAAACAAAGAAACGCTTTAAAGTTTTTTCAAGCTCCTGCGAGGAATTTCACGAAGGGCGATTTGTTAAGCTTGACAAAGTAATGTACAAAATCGTGCGCGTCCAAAAATATGACACGGGAATTACGGCGGTAATCGAAGGGGTGACGGACTGTGAATATTAGTATTTCGGGAGACGCGCTCGGCAGATTAGCGAATATTTCTTCGGATTTGAGCGGAGCAATGGCACAGGCGGCAGAGCTTGTTGAGGCAAGCGCGAAGGGCGCATGTCCTGTTGATACGGGAGCGTTGCAGGCTTCAATAACCTCTTCCTCATCTTCATCAAGCGCGTCTGTAAGCGCCGGAGCGGCTTATGCGGCGTTCGTGGAATTCGGAACATGCAAAATGGCGGCGCAGCCGTATCTTGTGCCTGCATTATTAAACAATACAGACGCGATTATAGACGTGATAAAAGGCACGGTTTTAGGAGGATAAATATGATTGATGTAAATATTGAATTGGAAAAATCACTTGAAAATTTAAGCTGTCCTCTTACATATCAGCATCCCGAGGGATTTAACAAACTGCCTGTCGTGAGCTATTACAATCTGACGGAGCAAGCGTCAATGGCATGCGACAATGAGGAAATATTGCAGGAGGGAACGGTTCAGCTTGATATATGGGCAAAACTCCCCTCAGACTGCGGAAAAATTGCGATTGAAATAAACGAGCTTATGACGGCGCATGGCTGGATACGGCAGTTTTCAATGGATATTCCGAAGCAGGACGGTGAAAAGGCGTATCATAAAACTATGAGATACAGCAGGATTTTTAATGTATAAACGAAAGGAGAAAAAAATATGAAGAAACCATTACCTACAATAGGTGTAGATAAATACACATTTTTTAACGTGCTTACCGACACGGCGGAGGGCACAACCTACGGCGAGGGTGTAAGATTAAAGGGTGTTGTTGAAATTGCGCCGACGGACGCGGGCGGAAGCGATACGTTTGACGCTGACAACGGCGCTTATGAAACAACAAGCTACATAGAAAAGCTCGGGCATGAAATTACAAACGCTGATATTCCGCCTGAGGTTGACGCAAAATGGCGCGGACTTACGCAGAAAGAAGGAGTTGTCGAGGTAGGCAATGACACTGCGACCGTATATTTCGGCGTTGCGTGGAGAATTTTGAAATCCGACGGCTCTTACAGATATGTAAGATACTACAAGGGCTCATACAGCTTCGCGTCAAATGTAGGCGGCAAAACGAAGCCGTCGAGCGGTTCAATCGATAAGCAGACGGCAAAGGCAACATATACCGCCGTACAGCGTGATTTTGATAACAATTATTACGCATACTTTGACGAGAGTGATTTGCCTGAGGGCGTAACAAAAGAAACACTTGAAGAGAAGTGGTTCACCGACATGAATTGGTACCCTTCAATTGGCTAAAATCGCTCATATCACTACTTTTTGAAACTCGGAGTACAATTGTACGCCGTCGTTTCTCAAAGCAGCAATCTGAACGATTTTATCATAATTGAAATATGTTATATCACGAAAGAAAAGGAGAAAATCATGCAGCACACTTTAACTTTTAAATCGGGCAACAAAAAATATGTGTCGAAACCGTTTGATTTTGAAACTATGTGTATTATAAACGATGCTCATAATGACAGAGAAAAGCGCGGTCCGTTAAATATCTGCCGTGACGCTGTTGATTATATGTTTGAGGGCACGGAGGCGACACAGGATATTATTGACGCTCTTGATGCAGGAGAAAGAACAAAGCTTTGTATTACTCTCTGGGAATATTATGCCGATGCTTTATCCTCAAAAAACGGGTAGAGTCGGGCAGAGGCGGATTATTAAGAGATATTTATACTGTGTTTTTTAAATATCACAGCTTAATGCCCGACGAGGTCGGCAGACAAAATCCGTGGGTCTTATTCAGGCTGCTTGACAGCCTGAATGAGACAGCGGAGGATTATGATTATTCGGACAATGAACATCTTATGATGTTTTACGGAAAGTAAGGGCTGGAAATTTATTTCAGCCCTTCAAAAAAGGAGGTGAATATATGGCTGAAGCAGCTAATTTAACCGTTACAATATCGGGTGACGCGTCAGGTCTTGTCGGTGCGGTAAATGAGGCGCAGTCAAGTCTTGCGGCGCTTGAAAACTCCGCCAATGTTTTGGCGGGACTTGACGGAACAAGCGTTGCTTTTGATATTACGGCAAACGATAATGCGACGGAGGCTGTAAACGCGGCGAAATCAGCTATAGAGGGAATAAGCTCAATGACGGCACAGGCTGAAATTACAGCCGTTGACAATACTGCGGACGGAGTTGCATCGGCTCAGGCGGCAATAAACAGCGTACAGGGGAAAACTGTTACGATAACTGTTAATTATCAGGTAAACGGTAAGCCTGAGGGGCTTGCCAAAGGCACAAAAAATGCTCCTGAGGGTCTTGCGATGATAAATGACGAGCGCGGAATAAGCGACCCAAGAGAGCTTGTTTACCATGACGGGCAGTATATGATGTTTTCGGGGCGTGACGTGGTTCTGCCGCTTTCAAAAGGCGATATTGTTTATACTGCGGAGGAAACAAAAAGCATACTGAAAAACATTCCGCGTTATAAAAAGGGTAAATATACAAGCGGATTTGAAGCGGATAAAACGGCATTTACGCATTTAAAAAAGATAAGCAATGTACCGATTGCTTCTCAGATTGATTTCTGGAAAGAGGCTATGGAAAAATATGCGTCTGACAGTGAGGCAGTTGAGGAATGCAGTGAGGAAATATTCTCGCTTACGAGAAAGCTTGCGGATAATCTCAACAGCTTATCGGAAAGCTATGCTGCGGACAGAGCGTATCTAAACGATTTTGAAAGCTTCGGCGATACGGCAATTGAGGCATTTGACAGAATACGCGACAGGAATGCGGAGAATTTGCATTCGGGACTTATTACATGGGAGGAATATACCGAGAATATGTCGGGTATCGGCTCAAAAATGTATAATGAGCGTCTTGTACAGTCAAAACGCTGGCTTAAGCAGGAAAGCAAATACAACAATTTGAGCACAGAGGATTACATAGCAGGACTGGAGCGCATGAAAGCTTATACAGCTGAATATTATGCGCACGGTATTATTTCCTATAAGGAATATGCGGACAATATGCAGGATTTATCAAACGCTGTTGCGGACAAAGAAGCGGAAGGACATAAGGCAGTTTACGACAAGTGGCTCTCGAACGCAAAAAATTGGAAAAAGATGCGTGATACTTATGACGATTGGGAGGATTACGGCGACAGTCAGGTTAAGTATTATAAAAGATGCATAGAGCGTATTGACGAGCTTTATCAAAACGGTCATATAAGCTGGCAGAAATACAGAGATGAAACTATGAATTATTCGATGGATTTGTATAATGCTCAGCTTGATGAAGTCAATGACCTTTTAAACGCGCAGTCGGCATATATAGGACGCGTTAAACTGCAATTTACGGAGAAAGAAAACGCTTTAAAGAAGTCGTGAGAAACAGACGACAGGGCGGAAGATTTATCGGAAACAAAACGGCTTCTGGCAATCTATAAAAACGCAGTCACGGAAAAGGGAAAAAACAAATATTCAGACTTACAGGAACAACTGAAAAAGCTTGAACGTGAGGAACAGCTCTACAGACTGCAAAAATCAAACAATCAAAAGCTTGCCTCTCTTGAAAGCGATTATAAGCTTATGGAGGCAAACAAAAAGCTTCTGCTTACATCAATTCAAAATTCAGGAATAGATGTCTGCGGATTGATTGACGGTATAAACAGGGAAACCAGCGGCATGCAGTCGGTAATGACAAATCTTGCGTCAAAAATTATTGCGGCAATCAACTCCAAAAGCACTTACAGCGATAACAGAAATATTTCTATTTCCACATCGGACAGCTCGGTTATAAGGCAGTTTACAAAGAAAGCGGAATATAAGATAGCAAGAGGGAGGTATTACTAATGAAAAGCGGATTTACATATAAGAACCGTCATTCATCAGAATTTGGTATTGTGGCAAAAACCGTTGCAAGACCGGTTTTGCCTGAAATGAAAAGCTATACCATGGAAGTGCCTCTTGCGGACGGTATTTACGATTTCTCGGAGGCTAATGAATACAGCCGTCCGTTTTACAATAACAGATTTTTTGAAATCAGTTTGCAGATAATCGCGGACAGTTTGTTATCGCTTGAAATGAAGGTATCCCGAATTGCGTTGTGGCTTTGCGGAAGTGGTGAATTGATGTTTGACGATATGCCGTTTGTAAAATGGAGAGCGCGCGTAATATCGGAGCTGGGCTTTATGCCCGAACTCCACGGTAAAAAGGCTGTGATGACGGTGAATTTCAGGGTTGAGCCGTTTTCCGCGTGCGTTTTTAATACTGCGGACGGACCGCTGATAGACTGCGATTTGTGTCTTGACAGCAATATTCCGCTTAGTATTCATGATTGTCTTACGTGGACGTTTGACGGCTCTGATAGTGCATATACGAATATTTCAAAAACCCTTATGATTGTAAATATGGGAAATGTATATACAAGCCCCGTTATGCGTATAAACGGCGATGCAAAAAATATAATTATTGCAGGCGGCGGAAAAAAATTGAAAATAAATACGCAGGGTTCTGGATTTGTTATGGATTTTAAAAACCAGACGGTGTCAGATATTAACGGAAACAATGTTATGCAATATGTGACGGGCGATTTTTTTGAGCTTTTACCTATGAACACAGAGCTGGACGTTACAATGGAGGCAAAGGGAACGGTGAAGCTAAGCGTGGAATATGAGCCTGAATTTATATACGCGTACAGCGACGATACGGATTGGAGTGAAAGCAATGCTTAAACTGTTTGAATATAATGCCAAAAATTTTAATTCGGGACAGACCGCATTTTTGGAAAATGCAGCTGATGTAAAGGTGACGCGCGAAATAAACGGAAACAACACGCTTAGCTTCAATTATCCGTTAACTGACCGAAAAGCGGATATGATACAGCCGAACAAGATTGTGTTATGTATGGGACAGGCATACAGAATTATGAAAATACGGCGTGAATTTGACGGCAGAAGTATTCTGAGCGCTGATTGTGAACATGTATATAACGCGGACGCGTCGATGACGCATTTGCAGAATATGCCCGATATGATTGGCGCGCTTCCAAGCGAGGTAATAAGGAGAGCGTTTTCAGGGACCGATTTTACTTTATTTACCGACAGCGAGCTTAATGCTTTGGGTATGAGACGCGTTGATTATGACGGATTTAAAATTGACTTTTTCTCTGAGGATAAAACAAATCCTTATGACATAATGCAATCGGTAATTGCAAACTGCGGCAAGGGAGAAATTTATATTGACAATTATAAAATAGCTCTTGTGGAGCGTATCGGGAAAAATAACGGCGTCAGACTCGATTTGGGCAAAAATCTGGAAAATCTGACAATAGAGCGTGATATGAGCAATCTTATTACTCGCCTTTACCCTTATGGGGAAAGCGATATGCATATAGGTTCTGTAAATAATCAGAAGCAGTACATAGACAGCGAAAATATATCGCTTTACGGATTGCGTGAAGGATTTACAGACTTGTCAGACTGCCGAAGTCCCGAAAAATTAAAAAACCGCGCCTTATGGGAATTTGACCCGATGAACAGTGACAGAATTGATGTTCCCGACATCAATATTTCAGGAGATGTTATTGATTTATCAAAGCTTGTTCAATACGGAGATTTTGAAAAAATAGAAATAGGCGATACGGTTGCCGTGAAGGACGGAAGCGCTGTGCTTTTGGAGCGTGTTATAAAAATCGAATATTATCCTTATGAGGTAAATAAAATGTCGGTTTCAATAGGACGGGTAAAAAAAGATTTGTTTTTTTATCTTGACCAGATAGGAACGCTTACAAAAAGATATAAGAAAATATCAACGGGAAGCGGTAAAATAAAAGCGCTCAGCATTGACGGAAATGTAAGCGTTGACGGAATTTCTGTAAACGGAAACGGAGAACGTGAATTTTCCGGCGTTGTAAACGCGCCGCGTATAACACTGTCAGGCGTTGAGATTACTGAAAAAGACGGTGAAATTTATATAAACGGCAAAAAAATATTATATGAGGAAGGAGAGGAAACAGCATGAACTTAAATCTTAATTTTAACGGTAAGATGCTTTTAAAAAATTGGTGGGGCATTGTAAAGGCGAATTTTCAAACGATACAGGATACATTTAATAATCATAAGACAAACTCTGTAATAGACCACCCTGACGGAAGCGTAACAACGGCAAAGCTTGCCGATAAGTCGGTTACGGCAGCGAAACTTGCCGATAAGTCTGTTACAGCGGCAAAGCTTGCAAATCACTCGGTTACAGCAGATAAACTTGCGGATGACATAAACAATGAGTTTACCAATCTTGAACAGATGATACGCGATGAAGAGAAAATACGCCTTCGTGAAGACGGAAGTATTCAAACAGCCTTGGGACGGGAAAAGTCAGACCGTGAAGCGGCGGACAAAAGTATAAACCAGCTTATAGATGAAATAAAACAACAAAATAATATTTTGGATTTATACGGCGAAGAGGTTACGCGTGAATTTAAAGCGGTAATTCCGTCGGAAATTCCGGAGCCTGAGCTGAGAAATGAAAGCGATATCTACAACGGTATCGAGACGATGGAATTTACTGCGCCGTCAGATATAGAATTGTATCTTGATGGGAAAAAGCTTGATTTTACATGGGTGAATACAGGCGACCTCTTAAATACAGAGGAGGATAATTGCATTTATTTAACGTGTGATTTCAACCTGAAAGAGGTGAATATATTTACCCCGCCGAATTCGGCGATTATAACACCCGGTTATAAGAATGGGGTTGTAACATTGGCGCTGTATAATTATTCCGATTTCCGCGTTGATTATAAGGTATCAAGCGACAGCCCGACAGGCGACATTTATATTTATGAAGGGTGCAATAAGACGTATGCTTCCGAAAATGCCGATACAACGGGTGTAAGCTACACAATCATTCAGGAGTATAGTAAAACCCGTACAACCGAGGATTTGACAACGGATAACAAAAGCTGTTTTTTGGACGCGGTAAACGAAGTTAACCGCAAAGTGTCAAGCACAGATTTGGCAATACAATCAATGAGCACATTATTAGGTACTCTTTCTGATGAGCTCGACGCAGTAAACGGCGCGGAGGGAACGTCATGACAATTGTTGAGAAATGGCGGCTGATGCTGTCCGCGTTTGCAGACATTAAGGCGGCGATAATTGAAAATGACGGCGTTGAAATTAACGGATATGAAGCTTATGCAAAAGGTGTGCGTTCAATTTATTCCACGGATGAATACATACCTCAATATACATATCCTAACGGCAGTGATGTTTTAGACCGTGCAGAGTTTTGCATAAATGTAAAAGAGGAAATACGGCAGGCGATTATTGACGGAGGAGTTGAATGTGACGAAAATGTGCCGCTGTCGGAATACGGAAATAAAATTCGAGAAATAAGCGAACCCATTCAAATTTTGACCCAGTCCGATACTGTAATAGGATATATTGGAGAACCGTGCAATTATCAGCTTGAGGCGACGGGCGGCACACCGCCTTATACATGGTCTACTGATGCATGGTGGCTGTTCGGCACGAGGCTTAATTCTGACGGTACAATTACGGGTACACCCACGCGGTCAATGTCGGGAAATTGCAGTGTAACGGTAACTGATGCAAAAGGAAAATCAACTACTATCACACTATGGCTTAGAATAGCTAAGGAGGCGTAGAATGGATAAAATTTTTAATATACTAAGTATAGCGGCAGGTATTATAGGCGGTATAACAGCATCTCTTTTGGGAGCGTGGGACACAATTTTGTGGGCGCTTATAATCCTTATGCTGCTCGACTATATAACAGGAATTATTAAAGCAATTTATATGAAAACATTATCAAGCGATATTGGATTCCGCGGTCTTTTGAGAAAAATTTCAATACTTGTTATTGTGGTTTTGTCAAATGTTTTGCAGGTGCTTATCGGCGGTAATGCGGCAGTGCGTGAAATGGTTATTATGTTTTACATAGCAAATGAGGGTATTTCGATTTTAGAGAATACAGCCGCAATTTTGCCGAATATGCCCGAAAGTTTAAAAAATGTTTTGCTGCAGTTAAGAGGCGATGATAATGCGGATAATTGAAGAAAATTATAATTGGAACGGCGGATTTTCCCGTCGTTCCAAAACCGATTAT
>CAYUSE010000018.1:0-17299 GCA_964447095.1 uncultured Lachnospiraceae bacterium
TCAGAAGAATATTCATATTTAAAATCGCCGCCGTTTACGGAATATGCTATATGCGCTCCCGATGGTGTGAAAGTAACTTTTGTTCCATACGGAACGGTACCGCTTTCTACATTTGCTGTCGGAGGCGCGACTATAACCTCAATAGGGGGAATGATTGGCGTGGGAATTGGAGTTATAGCCGGCGTCTGTGTTGGCTTTAGTGTAGGTTTAACAGTTGGTTTTGGTGTTGCAGTTGGTGTGGCTGTTGGTTTGGGACTGCTTTTAATTATCAGCTCTGTGGACGAATACTTACCATCGGAATCCTCCGCGAACAACCAATACGTACCCGCCTTATCTACGGTATAACGCGCTTCCTCAAAAGGCTCGCCTTCTGCGTATTCCCTGCTGCCGACAAGCAGACCGGCATTTACATAGTGTTGACATCTGTCTTCTGTCACCTCGTCGTACAGCTCGTTATAACGCGGCGGATATATGGAAAACGATCCCGGAGGCGTAACCTCATGCCCTGTAAGAGTATATTTCTTCAGGCTTTTCCCTTTGCCGCACTCAATATCCTTTACAGTTATAATTCCCGCGTATTCGCTATCGCTTTCCACCGCCGTAACATACGGTATCGGACGCTCGGTTTCTGCCTCCGTAACGTCCGCGCGTTCTATGTATTCGGGAATTTCGCTGTCCGATACCCAGCCGCAGAAGAGATACGTGCCGTTTATCGTAACCTCCATTTCAAAGGTGACAAAATCCCTTTTTTGATAGCTGTCCCAGCCTGACTGGTATATGCCGTTGTTTCCGTAGGTTCTCGGATTTATTACCCTTTCTTTGTCCTTGTTTTCTTTGTAGACCTGCCGCAAATCCGCATCGGGGTCAAGCAAATCTACTCTCAGCCAAGCCTCCTTTACAAATTCATTTTTATTTGTAAAATTGTCATTGGGATACGCATAGCTGTTAAATCTCGCCTTCAGTCTTACAGGGCAGTCTGTGCGCAGAAAATCGTCGAAATAGTTATCGAGCTTTTTGGTTACGATAATTCCCCGCGAGGTATCCACAGGCTTGGAGGTCGGCGCAGGCGACGGCGAGGGCGTGTCGTCAGCGAATACCGCAAATGCACCTGCCATTGACAAAACAATACAAAGCGTTGTGAATAGTGAAATAAATTTTTTCATAAGGTACCTTCCTTTCATTCGCATTAAAAAATGCGTGGCGTATTTTAGCCACGCATAAAAACGCGGCTTAGATTTATGCTACCACACATTTTATCGTTATAAGAAACACTGCAAATAAAGTCATATAATACAAAGTATTTCAATATATAAAGCCTGCATTTTTTACAAAACGCATACTTTAATATTATATGACAAAACAAGACATTTCAAACGAAATATCTAAAAATAAGTATTAAAAAAGCAGTGCTATACACTTACGTATATAACGATAAAATATTGTGGTATAAATTTATTATACCATATTTTGATTTAATTTCAATAGAAATATATAAATTTTTCTGAATATATATAAATAAGTATCAGGAATTATACCTAATACTTATTAAATACATGTCTTTACATTATTTGTCTGCCCTCGAGCGCTTTTATAAGAGTAATCTTATCCGCGTATTCAAGGTCGCTGCCGACAGGAATACCGTGCGCAATACGCGTAACCTTTACGTCAAATGGCGCGAGCAGTTTTGAAATATAAACCGCTGTAGCCGTTCCGCTGACGGTCGGATTTGTCGCCATTATAACCTCTTTAACCGCTCCGTCTGTTAATCGGAGTAAAAGCTCGTTAATTTTAATATCATCGGGCGAAATTCCGTCCATAGGGGAGAGTGCGCCATGCAAAACGTGATAAACGCCGTTAAACTCGTTTGTGTTCTCAATCGCCGACACATCCTCGGGACTTTCCACAACACAAATAATCGACTTATCGCGCTTTTGTGAAGAACAGATTTTACATGGCGATGTATCGGTAAGATTTTGACACACATCGCATAGCTTGATATTTTCTTTTGCATCAAGAATAGCCGAGGTCATAGCTTTTGCGTCGTCTGACGACATTTTTTCAAGAATGTGAAAGGCTATGCGCTCGGCGCTTTTTCTGCCGACGCCCGGCAGCTGTTCAAATTTCTCGATTAAAGTTTCTATTACTGAAGCATGCATGGCTTAGAAAAGTCCGGGAATGTTAAGTCCGCCTGTTACAGCGCTCATTCCGTCTGCCATCATTTCGTCCGCCTGCTTGATTGCGTCGTTTACAGCAACCATAACAAGATCCTCAAGCGTTTCAACATCATCAGGGTCAACTGCTTCGGGATTGATTTTAAGTGAAACAATTTCCTTTTTACCGTTTACCGTAACAGTTACCATACCGCCTCCGGCTTTCGCCTCAACAGTTTTATCCTCAAGCTCAGACTGCACCTTTTCCATTTCCTCCTGCATCTTCTGAGCCTGCTTAATTACGTTGTTCATGTTCTTGTTGGTGTTCATACCTGAACCAGAAAATCCTTTGTATTTTCCCATTTTTATACCTCTTTCTCATTTTATTTTAATTTCCTGATAGGAAATAATAAACTTATTCATCATCAGCGATTTCGCTGTCCTCCAGAAATTCCTCCGGCTCTTCATTTTCGGCAAGCTCCGCCTGCTCAAAGTTTTCGGAATTATACCGCATAAACTCGCTTTCGTCGCTGTCCTCAACTATATTGCCGAAATCGAGCATCAATTCGTCAAGCGGGTCTGTGCTTACAGGCTCAGACGGCTCTTCGGAGGAAGCACTTTCCTCATAAGGCTTATCTGATTTTATGCTCCAAAAATCAACCAATTCGTCAATTTCATCGCGATACGCAAGCTTTATGGTGCAATTTGCGCCGGATGCTTTTTTGAAGCTTTGACGAAGCTTTTCCAAATACATTTTCGCAATGTTGTATGAAGCTCTTTCTTCGTGGTTAAACAGCATTATGATACCGTCCGAATCAATCGTAATCTGGCGGTTTAAAAGCGGAGCTTTTAAATATGCTGCCGAATTGGCAATAGCATGTGATATATTTGTCCAATTTTTTGCTGCTTTTACAATTGGATTGTTCGCTGTGAGTTGTTCCTTCGGTATAGGATTATAAAGCCTTGCGGGCGTTGATTTTTGATTTTCTTTTTTTGCCTCCGTCTGTGGCTTTTCGGCAATAACGCCGTTTTTGAGCTTTTCTTCAATTGCGTCAAGTCTGTTAAGAAGATCGTAATCGGCAGACGGCGCACTGTTTTGTTCTACTGCGCTCAATCTGTCAAGAAGCGCTTCCGAGCTTGTGTCAATCTCAGGACGCGACAGCTTAATCAGCGCCATTTCGTATATGACGCGCGGCGATTTGACCCATTTGGCATCAGCCTGCGCTTTTGATAAAAGCGACGCGGCGTTTGATATTTTTTCAAATGTCAATTTTGAAGCCTGCGCCTTTAATTTTACCATATCCTCGGCGCTGTAGTCAAGAAGCGCGTCCGGGGTATCGCTTACTTTCACCACAAGCAAATCACGGAAATGCTTTATAACGGAGTCGATAAAAATCCGCAAATCCTTGCCGTCGGCAAGAACAGAATTCATAACTTCTAAAATATTATTCGTATTCTGCGTAATAATGGCATCGACAATATTGAATACAGACTGGGCCGTTGAAATTCCAAGCGTTGAAATTATATCCTCAGAAGTTATTGTGCTTCCGCAGGAGGAAACAATACGCTCTAAAATACTTAGTCCGTCGCGCATAGACCCGTCAGCAAGCCGCGCAAGCAGGGAATAGGCATCATCTGTAATATTAAGCCCGTCGCCGTGGGCGATTTCTTTCATTCTTGTTATAATGTCCGAAGGTTTAATGCGCTTAAAATCAAATCTCTGGCAGCGCGACAAAATTGTCTGCGGAACCTTATGCGCCTCAGTGGTAGCAAGAATAAATATTACATGCTCAGGCGGCTCTTCAAGTGTTTTGAGCAGCGCGTTAAATGCGGTATTGCTGAGAGTATGAACCTCATCTATGATATAAACCGTGTATTTTGCGGTTGCCGCAACATAGCGTATATCGTCTATGATTTCCGCCACGTCCTCAACCTTGCGGTTTGAAGCCGCATCGATTTCCTTGACGTCCATAATAGAGCCGTCAATAATTCCGCGGCAGATTTCGCATTCATTGCATGGACTTCCGTTTTGTGGATTAAGACAGTTTACGGCACGCGAAAATACCTTTGCACAGGTAGTTTTGCCGGTTCCTCGGGTACCGCAGAAAAGATATGCGTGACCTATTTTTCCCGTAAGTATTTGGTTTTTCAGAGTTTTCGTAATATGCGTCTGACCGATAATGTCCTCAAACACCGTTGGACGCCATTTACGATATATTGCCTGATGCTCCATAACGCAATCCTTTCCGCCTATAATCAAAAAAAGGCTCCGACCGAGTTTACCGCAACACATCAGAAGCACCGCTTATTGCTGCTTGGTTCCCCATCTGACAAGGTTCACGGGTTCTAATCGCGCGGGCTCGGCCGTCATCGCCAAAAGCTCATGTTTAACATATATATAATACCATAAAATTTATGTGTTGTCAAGCGAATATGAGGCGGGATTTTAAGGTGGATTTTTGGAATGAGTGGTATGTCAAAAGGCACAGCCTGTTTAAGACTGTGCCTTTGCATTTATTTTAATCCATATTTATCCTTTAATTTTTGAATTGTTCCATTTTTCTGTGCTGTCTGCAAAGCTTTATTTATGTTATTAACAAGTTCACTATCGCCTTTTTTGCAGGCTACAGAGAAGTCTTCAATTTCATCGCCGTCTATATATGTTGATAGATATACATCTGTAAAGTCGCTGAATTTCATTCTTTCATCGGTTTTTGCCATTCCGCTCCAATAGCAATCAATGTTGCCATTTTTAAGCGATGCAAAAGATGCGTCAAACGGAATTTCAACAAAATCAGTTTTCCATCCGCAATACTCACATACATACTTAGCCAATTCAATATCAAAACCGACTAACTCTTCTTGGTTGTTATAGTAGCTTAAAGGCTCGAATTCACTCCAGCCAATGTGTAATTGTCTTTGTGTATTAGCGATGTTTGTACTTTTGCCATTACCTTCTTCAATTTTGTATAAGTTAGCTCCAAACCAAATATAATCTTCACATATTTCTACTTTGTAAACATCATAAGTTAAAGGGATAATTAGTGCTTGATATGGCTCGCCCTGCGTATAATCTTTTACACTGTAACTGCATATTTCATGATTCTTTAAATCACTATAACCATAGCTGATATCAATAGTATGGCTTGTTGTATCAATATTATTGATTTTTAAAGTTCTAATCCCGCCAAAACCCAAGTCGCCTTGCCAAACTGAGCCAATCAATTTATCATATTTCCATTCTCTGTTGATGACTTCAATGTTGGTATAGTCTGTTGCGTTACAATCCCATATAGGGTATTTGTATAAGCCAACGTCCCTAAATGTAAAGTTGGCTTCTTTCGATATAGTTTTCGTACAATTTTCATAATCAATTATGTAATTCCATGACACTCTATCCGTTAAGGCACTGTCATCAAAATTATGTACTATATTAGACAGTTCTGTTCCAAAAACAGAGTATCGTTTCAATATTTCGACAGGAACGCCTGCAATAGGTGAAATTGAAGTGCTTATCTCGTTGAATGTATTGAAAATCCAATCCTCTTGTTTGTAATACGATATTATTACTTGAGATTCTTTTTTATAGTTTTCATTTTCTTGAATTACTGTACATGTGAAATTGCAAATTTCATCTTTTTTTTCACTGTTGGTAATTGAGACTTCTATAATCGGCATTGTTTTTTTCTCGCCATCGTTTAATCTGTATAATTCGGACACATCAATAAATTCTGTATTATTCAAGTCATTTTTTATATCATCTGCTGTTGGCATGCTGATAGAACATCCCGACAACATGCAAATAGATATGAAAACAAAAACAGATGTTATTGTAAAAATTTTAGCGATAGATTTGATTATTTTATTCATGATAGTTCTCCTTTGCGTTCTTTATATAGTTATTTCTTGGTGGCTCTGACCATACTCTCCGTGTTGATATATGTTTCGTTTAAATATCTTCCGTATGATTTTATCGTTCCATTGACATATAAATAAAAGTTTATGTCATTTTTAGGGTTATTTGATTTGCCATATAGCATAAATTCTTCACCATTCTCAAATTTTAACAAGACTCTAAAATCATATTCAGATTTATCGCTTTCGTAAATATGATATTCTCCTTTAGTAGTTTTGCCATAAGAGGTCTTTTCTGCAGTTCCATCGGCACAAAAAGAAAAATGCACATCGTTATAATACTCTAAATCGTTTCCGGCTAAATAATATTTCCCATACCACAAATATGTTTTGCCATCAAGCTCTTTTTCGTTATCAATGCCATATAAATTATAATTTAATTCTCTATTAATTTTTACATTTTTAGAATCATCTGTGTTAGTCCAATCAATTTCAGATAATTCTTTTGTTTTTTTGTAGTTTCCGGCACCCGAATCAATACACCAATTTCCTTGATAAACAATATTTGCAGGATATGTTAAGGTAATGGTATCATCTGAAATTATAATTTCACCTTTGCCTCTGTTGTCAAAACTATCAACAAATTCAAATGTTCCGTTACCGTTGATAAGTTCAACATTAGTAACCTGTGCTGTGGCTATTTGCGCGCCGTCTCCTTTAATAGCTGTAATTTCAAAGCTAATTTTATTATTTTGTTGTTCAAATATGACTAATGAATATGTATCGGGTGATTGTGTGTGTGTCCATAAACCTGTATATTCGCATTTTGAAGGTGTTTGTTTTGTTGAAATATTGTATTCGTTCTGATAAATGTCATTAGAAGATTGACAGCCAGTAAGAATTACCAATAAAATTATTGGGTAGAAAAGCCAGTTTATTTTGGATAGACACTGACTGCTCATGTGTTTATTTTTCATATTTTTGCCTCCTTATATTTTTTACATCTTTCTGGGATTGTCATGGAGCTACTGATAATAGATAAATTAAATTTAAATTTTGCAATTTTCTTCATCATACTGCTGAAAAGTTTCCAATGTCTTCAAACTCAAGAAGCTTTTAAATGATTGATTGACAGAAAAATAGTGATAAATTTATTATACCGCAATTTTATCTGCTTTTCAATAGAAAAAGAAAATTTTTTATTTTTAATTATCGCGTCCGTGCATTTAGGACAAAATTTATGCTCATATTGCGCGTGATTTTTTCATATATTATCAGGCATCCCGTTTTGCGGAAGGCAATTTTCGTATGCAAAAAATCAACGGCATATTTTAAAATCCGACATTGATTTGCAGTATATAACATACAAAAAAACACAAAACGGAAAAATATACAAAAAGTTATCGAAAGCTGTCAAATACTGCGATATTTTGTGCTGGATTTCTATGTAAATATACATTATAATAAATTCCGCAGATACGGGAAGAAAAAAATCAGGAGGAAAATTCACATGGAACAGGAAGTTTTTTGCGGACAGACAATTTTAAACGATAATCATGAAACGGAGCTTGCATACTATATTATACCCGAAAACATATCGGTTGATTACTGCGATTTGATGTGTTACGGAATAAAGGTGAAAAAAACGACATATTTTGAAGGCGGCGGAAAAACGGTCGAAACAAAGCAGATAAATAATGTATTTTACCGTCGAAAGGACGCGGAAGATTTTATAGCTCTTATTATGAAAAATACAGTGACACCGACAACGCTGCGCGATGTTGTTGAAGATTACATAGTAGAAAGTCTTGATAAAGCAAAAAGAGCGGTTTGAATAAAAAATATATCTAAAATTCATTGCATTTTTGGAAAAAATATGTTACAATAGCAATATACATTGTGTTAAAATTGTAACAAGAGGTGGTGCATGTGCCGAATATAAACGGAAAGACAAAACAACTCGGTATAATAGGCTATCCGGTGGAACACAGTTTTTCGCCTCAAATGCACAATTTCATTTCTGAATACATGAACGCTGATTATACATATTCTGCATGGTGCGTTTCGCCTGATAGATTAAAGGCGGCTATAGATGGTATGCGCGCGCTTGGAATTGCGGGAATAAACGTAACCGCGCCGCATAAGTTTGAGGTAATGAAATATATAGACGAGGTGTCGGACGACGCTAAAATATTGGGTTCGGTAAACACTGTAGTAAATCATGACGGAAGATTGTGCGGATATAATACTGATGCGGACGGATTTTATAAATCACTTGCCGATGATGGTATTGCAGTAAACAATAAGCGGATTTTGATAATTGGTGCAGGAGGCGTTGTAAAGCCGACGCTGGTACGGTTTATTCGGGAAAATCCGAAGTCTGTAACACTGGTAAACAGAACAAAATCAAAGGCAGAAGCTTTGGCATATCAGATAAAATCAGATACGGGATTTGATGTTGAAACCGATGTTAAATACAGTGATTTTGATATTGTAATAAACACTACGTCAGCTGGAATGGAGCTGCAGGTTAATGCCCTGCCGATTGATGAGATAGATGAATTTGATGATTTCTCATTTATAAATGAAAATACCGCCGCGATTGATATGATTTACAATCCTGATGAAACGCTGTTTTTGAGAGAAGCGAAAAAACGCGGAGCAAAAACAATGAATGGTCTTAATATGCTGATAAATCAGGGAATAATCGCTTATGAGTTGTTTACGGGAATAAAGCTTCCCGATAATCTTTATAAGATTATCAAAAAGGAGGTATTTAACCGATGAACATAGTGCTTACAGGCTTTATGGCAACAGGCAAAACGGAAGTATCAAAAGCAGTTGCGGCAATGTCGCGGTATAAGAGAATAGATACTGACGACATGATAGAAAAAGAAGTCGGATGTACCATAAATGAGATATTTAAGCGTTACGGCGAGGAATATTTCAGAAAAATGGAGCATGAAATTATAAAAAAAGCGGCAGGAGATGACAATGCCGTAATAGCGACAGGAGGAGGCGCGGTATTAAAAAAAGAAAATATTATTGAGCTTCGTAAAAACGGTGTAATTTTTAATCTTTCGCCTGAATTTTCCGTTATACGGGAACGGCTTGAAACGGCGGCGGCAACGCGTCCGCTGCTCCAAGACAGCAGTATTGCGGAAATAGAGGCGCGATTTAACAGCCGAAAGGAATTCTATGACGATTGTGATTACAAAATCCATGTCGTAAACGGCAGAACGGCGAAATCCTACGCAATGGAAATCCTTAAAACAATGGAAAATAGGTAAAGGTCAGTTGCCCGGCGGCGGGCGGAAAGGTTTGGGGATTTTTATGAAAATCACAAGAGAGGCAGACTATGCTCTCCGTATAGTTGCCATGCTTGCAAAAGAGGGAAAACAAATTGAGGCGAAGAGAATTGCGGAGCAAAATGATATTCCATATCGATTTACGCTGAAAATTCTGCGTAAAATTGTACAATCGGGAATAATTAAATCATACCGCGGTGTAAACGGAGGTTATGTGCTGAACAAAGAACCGTCTGATATAACATTTAAGGAAGTCATAGAAATGATAGACGGTAAATTGTACATAAATCACTGTATGGATAATGATAAAACCTGTAAACGCTCAGGCGGCTGCGCTGTGCAGAAAAAGCTTCTCAATGTGCAGAGTATGATTACAGATGAGCTTGCCAAAATTACCTTGGCAGATGTGATATAAAAGAAAAGTTTTACAATATGGCGATACATTGTAATGTGTATCGCCATATTTTTTTATTCTGTTGTTAAAAAATGTGGACAATCATAAAAATTTGTGATATACTAATTTTGCGACAATCTATAATTTAATATTGTTTGGGGTACAAATAACATATAGTGATTGTAAAAAACGCCTTATGTTTTATTTGTCATTTGTTATTTGTACCGGACAATAAATTATAGATGTGTCGCAGCATTTACCAAAGCAGGCGTTTTTATTGTGCCGTTTGGTTTATGCCGCGGCACATTTTTTATCCGAAAAAGCTTTCCTAAAGGGAAGCCTAAAAAATTTAAGGAGGAATGACAAAATGAAACGAAAAATTTTAAGTCTAATGGTGGTATTGGCAATGCTGCCGGCGTGTGTGCCGATTATCGCAAACGCGCAAACGAGCGGTACATGCGGTGAAAATCTGGCATGGAAGCTTGATGATGAAGGCACACTGACGATTAGCGGCAAGGGAGCAATGGAGGATTGGTGGGCAGGAATAGATGGTACTTATGCGCCATGGTATGATAGCTGTTTAAGTATTACCAATGTCGTAATAGAAGAAGGCGTTACAAAAATCGGCAGATGCGCATTTCTGAGCTGTAAAAATATGACAAGCGTGCATATACCTGCAAGCGTAACGCGTATTGTCTTTAACTCGTTTGGGGGCTGTGACAGTTTATCGGGAGTATATATATCGGATTTAGGCGCATGGTGTCAGATTGATTTTGACTATGACAAAAGTCTTGCAGAAAATCTGTACATAAACGGCGAGCGTGCTGAAAATATAATAATTCCCGACGGAGTGGAGAAAATCAGCAAGTATGTATTTCGGGATTGCCCCAGTATTACATCTGTGACAATCCCCGAAAGCGTAAAAGAGATAGGAGAACGCGCATTTGACGGATGTACAAATCTGAAAAGTCTAAATATATCTGACGGCGTAGAAAAAATCGACGAATACGCGTTTGATGAATGCAGAAGTCTGACAAGCGTGAGCATTCCCTCAAGTGTCAAAGAAATCGGGGAATGTGCATTTGCAGATTGTGATCTTTCGGCGGTAGAGGTTGATGCAAATAATAGAAACTATATGTCAGAGGACGGAGTTTTATACAATAAAGATAAAACGGAAATTATCCTCTATCCAAATGAAAAGAATGCTGCATCCTATGTAATACCTTACGGTGTAACGAGTATTGCAGTTGCTGCGTTCGAGGACTGTGAGTCTTTGGAGAGAGTAGATATTCCCGAGAGTGTAAATGAAATCGGAGCCTGCGCATTTACAAAATGTATAAATCTTACAAGCCTGATAATACCTGAGGGCGTAACAGAGCTAAATGGCTATATGGTTGTAGACTGCGAAAAGCTGGCAAGTATAAATATCCCCGAAAGTGTAACCCATATTTCGTGGAGCGTATTTGACGGCACGGCATATTATAACGACGAGTCAAATTGGACAGGCGATGTTTTGTATATAGATAATTGCCTTATTGAGGCGCTGGATACATTATCGGGCGATTATCAGATAAAAGACGGAACAAGAGTAATTGCTGAGGCTGCCATGTATTATGATGACGGTGTAACAAGTGTCAGCATACCCGAAAGCGTTATTAGTATCGGTTGGGGCGCATTTGAGGGCACAGAATTTTACAAAGACGATGCGAATTGGGATAATGACGTTTTATATATAGATAATTGTCTTATTGATGCAAAGAGTTCTTTGAAGGGATATTATCGGGTAAAAGACTCAACAAGGCTAATCGCCGGAGATGCATTTGGGGGCTGTAACTATATAACAGATATAGCAGTGCCGCCAAGCGTAAAGTATATCAACGATGAGGCATTTAACGGATACACATACCCGACGGTAAATTATGTATTTGAAGCACCAATTGCGCCGACGCTCGGTAAAAATGTGTTTCCTTATAATAAGTGGGTTCCCGATAAAGAATACAAAATAACCATACATGAGGGTTATGAGGGCTATACCGAGGAAAACGGTTATCCTGCCGATAAAATCATAGTCGAGCCGCACGATTATGCAGACGGTATATGCTCTGTCTGCGGCGCGAGGGAAACAGTGCCGCCGATAGAAAGAATTGACGAGCTTGGGGACACAAAATACGTCTTTAAAGTGAACTTAGGACAAGAGTATGGAAATTGCTCTGTTTATGCCGCGGTATATGATAAAAACGGTGCCTTGCTTGCGGTCAATCGTGTTCCGCTTGAAACAGCGGACAGCACAAGCATTTTAGCAGATAAATCAGAAAATGACGCGCTTGTGAAAGTATTTGTTTGGACTGATGAATTACAGCCGATTTTGGAAACGGCAGAGGAATTTCCTTTAATATAGCTAAAAAGCCCGACACTTTTATAAGTGTTGGGCTTTTACATATCCTTTGTATTTTATCTCAGCACAGGCAGAAAATAATAGAAAAATCCGGCGATAATGGAAGCGAGTGTGCCGTAAAGAATAACAGGACCGGCGATTGTAAATATTTTTGCGCCTACCCCCAGCACAAGCCCTTCAGTTTTTGCTTCAAGAGCGGGGGAGACGACCGAATTTGCAAAGCCTGTTATCGGAACTATAGTTCCTGCTCCTGCGTGCTTTGCGATTTTCGGGTAAATATCAAGACCTGTTAGAAGAGCTCCCAAAAATACCATTATAATTGATGTTGCAGTTGACGCGCTTTCTTTGTCAAGGTTTACCTTGTTTGTAAAGAAATTCAGTATAAGCTGACCGATAATACATACGATTCCGCCTATTATGAATGCTTTTATGCAGTTGACGATAATATTGGAATTAGGGGTTTTCTGCTTGACGTATTCGTTATATTGTTCATTTGTCATTTTATTGTTCATTTTCAGACCTCCTTATTTTCTCTTATTTTTTCCATAAAAGCATAGCTTATACATAAATTTGACTTTTGTAATCAGAAATAGTATAATTTATACAGAAGGTGATATATTTGAAAAGAGAACAGGTTTTACTTTATGCTATAACAGACCGCGCATGGCTTGGCGGCAGAACGCTTGCCGAAGCTGTGGAACAGGCTATTTTGGGCGGCGTGTCAATGATACAGCTTCGTGAAAAGGAAATGAATACGGAAGAACTGATACAGTCGGGAAATGAAATAAAAACGATATGCAATAAATACGGAGTTCCGCTTATAATAAACGACAATGTTGAAGCCGCAAAAAAAATAAACGCGGACGGAGTTCATTTAGGACAGGACGATATGCCTATAAAGGAAGCACGCGCAATATTGGGAAACAATAAAATTATTGGAATAACCGCAAAAACGGTTGAACAGGCAATGAAAGCGGAGAAAGACGGCGCTGACTATATCGGTTCAGGTGCGGTTTTCGGCACAACAACAAAATCAAATGCTGTCAAGATGGAGTTGGATACATTAAGAGCGATTACGCAATCAGTGAATATCCCTGTTACCGCAATCGGCGGAATAACAGCCGAAAATATTGACGGGCTTTGTAATACAGGCATATCGGGAGTTGCAGTTGTATCGGGAATATTTGCGCAGGAGAACATAAAAAAAGCGTCTGAAACACTGTTTGAAAAAATAAAATCAATTGCAGGAGGGGAATAAATATGAAAACCGCATTGACAATCGCAGGCTCGGACTCAAGCGGAGGAGCAGGAATACAGGCGGATTTGAAAACCTTTATCACAAACGGAGTATATGGCATGAGCGTGATAACATCGGTTACATCACAGAATACAATGGGTGTATCGGGGATTTTTGATATTCCTAAGGAGGCTGTTGCATCACAGCTTGACGCGGTTTTTACTGATATTTTTCCTGATGCTGTCAAAATAGGAATGGTTTCGTCCTTTGAAATAATTGAGGTTATCGCGGAAAAATTAAAGCAATATAAAGCAAAAAATGTTGTGCTTGACCCCGTTATGGTATCTACAAGCGGAAGTATGCTTTTGCAGGAAAACGCGGTAAATGAGCTTGTTTCAAAACTTTTTCCGCTGGCGGATTTGATTACGCCGAATATTTTTGAAGCTCAGATTTTATCGGACGGCGCAATAAAAACTCTTGATGATATGAAAAAATCGGCAAAGGAAATTGCCGAAAAATATAATACTGCCGTTTTATTAAAGGGCGGACATCTCACAGGAAACGCCGCAGATGTGCTGTATAACGGTGAATATACAATTTACGAAACTGAACGCATTGAAAATGCCAACACGCATGGAACAGGCTGTACGCTGTCTTCAGCGATTGCCGCCAATCTTGCAAAAAACCAAGAATTGAATGAAGCAATTCAAAATGCAAAAAATTATCTCACAGGTGCGATTAAGGTAAATCTCGACATAGGGAAGGGCAGAGGACCTTTAAATCATGGATATAATATATAAAATATACGGACGGTAATTTATCCGTCCGTATATTTATAAGATGGTTTCAAGAGTGGTAGACTGCGGTTTTAATCCCATGCTGTCATAAAACCTGCGCGCGTTTTCGTTGCATGCCCAGACATTCAGCGTCAGATTATAACAGCCTATACTTTTCGCGTAATCTTTTGCAAACTGATAAAGAGCTGTGCCTATATGCTTTCCGCGGGCATTTTCGTCAATGCATAAATCGTCTATGTAAAGCGTTTTTATGTCGGTTAAAATGTTATTATTTTTATGCTGACGTAAAATGCAAAATACGTAGCCCATGACCTCTCCGTCAATGACAGCGACAAAAATCGGACGCATGTCGTCCTTTATCAGGTCATTAAGCTCGCTGTCGGTGTATTTGCGGCTATTTGGCTTGAATAAATCCGGTCTGCTGTTATGGTGTACCATAAGCACCTGATTTAACAGGTCTTTTATTTTTTTGCAGTCTTTCGTGTTTGCTCTGCGTATTTCCATTATAATTCCTCGCCTTCTAAACAGAGCTTCAGCATTCGCTGAAGCTCTGTATTTTGTTATTTTAATACCTCAACGCTCATGATGTCGCCGGAGGTTTTTACGTATTTGGAATAAAGGTCAATATTTCTTCCGACGGAAAGCTCTGTTGTATCATCCATAATATATCCGTCCTCCGATTCCTTGCCCTTTGCCTCAATTGTTACAAGACAGGTATATCGGTCAGGCAAATCTGTAACGACAATTTCACCTGATGCGGTTGTTGATTGAAATTCCGTTGGAATAACCTTTACATCTTTAATTTCGCCTAAATCCAGATTGCTTTTTTTATCGGTTATTTTACCCTTTTTTTGAAGCGCGTCAATAGTGTATTGGCGAACATTGTCAACTTTTACGACAAATTCAAATCTCTCGCTTGATTTTACTGCCGTTGTTATTTTGCTTCCAAATCTCATGAAAATACCAAGTACAACGACTATAACAAGCAATATAACAAATAAATCCACAATGCTTACTTTTCCGCCTATTTTTCCTTTTTTATCTAATATCATGGTTATCCCTCCTTATTCCTTATCAATGGTAACAACATATCCCATTGCAGCAAAGCCTTTGCCTCTTACAGGGATTTCCGCGCCTACTCTGACAGCTGTATCGCCTGTTTTTATTGATAGGTCGGATACGTCAACGTCAGCTTCAACCGTCACATAAATATCTTTTTTATCTGCTACTTTCTGTATTTTATATGAACCGTCTATACTGTCAAATGCCATAACCTCGGCAGTTTTGGCATCAATGTTTTTGATTACTCCGCCGTCCTTTTCGGTAAGACTGAGTGTTACGTTGTCGCCTGCTGACATTGCGTTTGCAAGACTTTCGTCCTTAGATGCAATCAATATCGTAAATTCAGCCTTTTCCTTATCAGATGTTCTAATAATTCTCGGTGCAAGCTTAACTGCTCCTGCTGCTATTACTGCAATTACGACAAGTATTATAAAAGCGTCAATTACAGTGAATTTAATCTTCTTTTCCGCCATGTTTATTTGCCTCCTTTTATGGTTTTAATATATAAATTTTCGGTGTTCTTCGTCATTGCCCTTGCTGTAAAGGTTTCATTGAAAATGCGTTTTGAGCCTTCTGACAACTTTTTATAAAGCTCGTCATCAGTCAGCAGCTTTTCAATTCCTTCGGCAAGCGCATGAGAATTTTGCTTTGGAACAATAAATCCGTTTTCGCCGGATTTTATAACGCCCGGATTTCCTCCGAAATCCGAAACAACCGCCGGAATACCGAGGTTCATTCCCTCAAGCAGCGCAAGACTGGTAGCTTCCGTTCCGTAAGATGCGTTTGCTTGAACATCAGTAATATTCATGAGTTTATCAATGTCGGATATAAAGCCCGTAAATATTATCTCGTTTTCGCGTCCCAGAGATTTCACCTTTTCCTTTAAATGCGCTTCATAAGAGCCTGTGCCTGCAATATAAAATTTTGCTTTTATGCCTTTTTTTAAAAGCTCGTCTGCGGCTTCTATAAAGTAGTCATGCCCTTTTATATCCTCAAGCCTTGCTACTATTGAAACGGCTTTTTCATCATTTTCCAATCCGAAGCGTTTTTTGATTTCGGCTTTTTCTGTATCGGTTACAGGCGTAAGCCCGTCAACACCGTTTAATATTACGCTGATTTTCTTTTCGCTGACTCCCGTGTCGGTAAGGTTATCCTTTGCCGCTTCCGCAACGGCTATAATGCTGTCGGAAAAGTAATTGTTAAACGCTCCGTTTATTATTTTACCTAAGCCCTTTGACAGTTTTTTAGGAGGTTCAAACACGCTGTGACGCGTGTAGACCACCTTTGCGCCGGCAAGCCTTGCAGCAATTCTTGCCGACATGCTCGCATGCGTGTGAACCAAATCGGGCTTTTCCTCTTTGAATATCTTTTTTAACGCTCCGACTGCAGAAAAATCAAGCGATTTATCCGCAATGCCGTCAACCTCGATTACGGGTATATTCATTTTGTCAATATGCGGCTTTAACAGACTGTTTTTCGGCAAAATCACCTTGACGTCAAACTGCTCGTAATCAAAATTTTCAAGCAGGGTAAGCAGGCATTTTCCTGCGCCGCCGATATTTGTATCGGAGGACACCTCAATTATTTTCGTTTTCAAGCCAATTCCTCCTTTTTGATGTGATAAAGCGCCATTCCCGCCGCAAGCGTCATAAACATAATAGCCATAACTCTGTAATTATAAAAGGTATAGTCAAACATACTTTGCGCTAAAAATCCGATAATTCCGCTTGCAAGGGCAAGAGATATAACACTGTCCGTACTCTTTTTATTTTCAAGTCTGTAGTTGTCAGACATCTTTTTCATAAACAGCGCATTCATCACAAGGAATATTATAAGTGCGCCGACACCTGCCTCAACTGTAAGCTGTAAAAAGGTGTTATGTGAATGAGGCGCAATAATCGCGTTATATGAAAAGAACGGGTAAACCTTTGCAAATGCCGCTTCACCCATGCCAATTCCGCCGAGCCAATAATGCCGGAGCAGACCTAGCGTTCCCATCCATATATAAACTCTGTATGATGTAGATGAGTCTTCCATATTGCCTATACTTAAAATTCTGTCTACCATTGTCTGCGGAATAATAAACGGAATAATGCAGATT
>CAYUSE010000019.1:0-16933 GCA_964447095.1 uncultured Lachnospiraceae bacterium
ACCACAAATTGGCAAATTGCCATTTTAATTTTCGAGCCCCTGATCGCGTACCAAAACAGTTTAAAGGCGAACTCTGATAGTCATTATGATTATCAGAGTTTTCCTTTTTGTTGAGATATTCCTGTATCTCGTCATAGTCAATACACTTTTCACCGTCCTTATAGTTGTAGGTAATCAGCATTTTATCGTCATATACATAGACGGAATTTACAAAAATGTCAATTAACTTCTGCTTTTGGGTAATATCGTTTTTGTCAATTAGCTTGAATTGACATATCCAGAATTTTATTTGTTCCTTGCTGATAGTTGGGTGTTCTATTTCAGATTTTGTAAGCAATAATTCCAATTCGGATTTTTCCTGCTCTAAACTGTCAAGTGTTTTTTTAATTGTTGGTGAGAATATACCTTGCTTGATTGCAGTCATAACATTGTCAAGCTCTTTTTCAATTTGTTTGAGGCGGTTTTTAATTGTTAATGGTTTAGTATCACTGCTCAACTGCAATTTATAACAGGTATCTGCAATCCAATCTATCAGCTTATCGTCATTGAGCATATCAACGGTATAATCGACAACAATATCCTCAATAAAATCCTTTTTAATACGCTTTTTATCACATAGTTTTCTCTTTTTAGCTGTGTTGCAATAGTAATATCTATATTTTTTTACCGGTTTTGCTCGTACCGCTTACACCTGACATTGTACTGCCGCAATGACCGCAAAATATTTTACCTGTTAATATATATTGGTTAGGAACTTCTTTAAAGTGTGCAGGCTTTTTCCTGTTTGTCGCTATTCTTCTTTGGCATTTATCAAATATTTCTTGTGTAACTAACGGAGTAAAGGCATTTTCCACAACGGTATCTTTAAACCGATATTCGCCTAAATATCGTCTGTTTCTAAGAATACTTGCAACAAAATTTGATGTGGGAGTTTTGCCTCTTTGGTTTTTCACGCCCTGCGCAGCAAGCGACGCGATAATACTTTTAATGGTTTCGCCCTCCGAATATTTTTCAAAGATTTCTTTTACAATAGGCGCAGTATCAGGATTAGGCTGAAAATGCTTGTCCTTGTCTATTAAATAACCGAAAGTCAACGCTCCGCCGTTAAATTTTCCTTTAAGCACATTTTCGGTCATTCCTCTGCTGACCTTAACAGATAAATCCTTTATGTAATAAACAGAAAAGCCCTCGAAAATACTTTCCATAAGCTGACCTTCGGGAGTATCGTCAATAGGCTCTTTTGCTGAAATGACGCTTACGCCATTCTTTTTTAAAGCGTTCTTGTAGAAAACACTGTCATATTTATCCCTTGAAAATCTGTCAATTTTCCAAACTATAACCGTATCAAACAGCTTTTGTTTGCTGTCGGCTACCATCTGCATAAATTGAGGGCGGTTATCGGCTTTCTTGCCCGATATTGCTCGGTCTGCGTATGTTTTGACTATAGTATAGCCTTTTCTTTCCGCAAATTCGCCGCATTCTCTTAACTGTCCCTCAATGCTTTCTTCTCTTTGGTTGTCTGAACTATATCTCGCATAAATTACTGCTCTCAATTATTTATCACTCTCCTTTATCATATCAAATAGCGATTGTTTTAATTTTCCGTTCAATGGCGATTGCGGGTCAAAACACATCTCAATAAATTGTTTGAATTGTTCATTGTCTGTGTCAAATTTCGGTTTAAATTCATAAGTCATACCCTCTGTCTTATCTGTTCTGCCGTAAAGGTAATCCATTGAAATATTAAAGTAGTCCGCATACCGCAGCATTATAGTACAATTCGGCTCTGATTGATTATTCTCAAAGCGGTTTATTGCCGATTGTGATGAACCAATTTCAACCGCAAATTTTGCTTGCGACATCATTGTACTTTCACGCAATGCTCGTAATCTTTCGCCTAATCCGTCCATAGAAAAACCTCCTGCAATATTTTGGTAATTCTATTATAACCCTAATTATATGTTTTGTCAACCCTGATATATTTATCAAAAATATAAAAAAACAGAACATCAGTATAAAATCTAATGTTCTGAAATAATCGTAAAACAATTACCTAAGATTTGTTTTTTTTACATTATAATTAACTATATTGTTTTGCAATGTTTCAACCATATTACCTCGCGGAATTAGTTTGCCTTCATTTATCATTGAATGATATTCTTTTAAAGCTGTTTTTAATGACTCAAAAGAATTTATATCTTTGTCATTATATGACAATTCATTTATTTGTTCTACTAAAGTTTTCATATCCATAACCTCGTCTGAAAAAACATTCTATAATTGTGATTTCTTATATATTCTATTTGATGAGTATAATATTTGTTAATTAACTCGTCCAGTTCAGAGTCTTCTGAAAAATCTTCTATTTTTAAATGCAGTTCTTCTCTTAATGTTTCTATATCTATAGGTCTTCCATGTGATTTCCAAATATTATTATTGCTCAACTTTTCAGCTATTTCAACTGCTCTCTGCTGTTTTTCTTCATCTGACACCGGAGAAATACCATCACTATGATATGTCCAATCTTTAAATTTATATTTTGTCAACCATTGTTTTAACATATCAATTGCAAGTTCTTTTGCTTGCTCATACGAGCGTAATTCGGCTAAATCAAAATCTTTTAATATTAAAAACTCAGCTTGTGTCAATGTATTATCAACGGCTTTTTGCAATAATTCGTTGATTTTATCTAAATAACCAAGAGCTGCTACAAGTTTACCGTCCTTATTCTGAACTTGCGGATCAATAGGACCAAGAACAGAATAATAATTCATATATATGTTATCTCCACTCATACATAAAATTGTACCTGCGCTATATGCATAATCAGGAACAATAAAATTCACTTCTTTATAGAAATGCCTTAATATTGTTACAATTCTTTGTACAGGATTTAAACTTCCACCTGGAGTAGTTAAGATAACATATAATGTGTCTTTTTTATTTGCATCTTTTGATAAATCTTCTATAATGTTTTTAAAATCAACATCTACACCGTCCACTATTTCGCCAAAATAAACAAAAACATCTGCATTTAATTTTTCTTCCAGTTTCCTTAATAAATCTTTCATAGCATTATTATTCATCACTTCTAAAGGATTGCTTACCATAATTATATGTTCCTCCTGTCAAATTTATTCTTTTGTTGAAAGCTCAATTTTTAAATATTATATCATATTATTGTATTATAATCAATTCGCATATTAAACAAATTTCTTTTATATCATCATATCACAATTAAAAGGGTTTGGGAAATCCCAAAAATCAAAATCAATTTTGTGTGAGTGTAGCCACACTCGCTTTGCTTGCTGGTAGCGAAATTTAAGCAGGCAAATCAAATTGATTTTTCGTAAACGGGTACCCGTTTGCTGTGCTTGCTCCTAACGAAAACCTTCTAAACAACTGCATATTTCACTTATATTTTTAACTGTCAAATCTGCTGTTTCGCTTTCGCTTTTCGGTGTTGTCAATCCGCCTAACCCCTGCTTAATCCATATTGTTCTCATACCAACTGCTTTTGCCGGAACTATATCGTTATCAAGCCTATCACCGACCATAACAGCATTGTTAGGTGAGCAGCCTGCTCTATCAAGTGCAAGTTTAAATATTCGCAAATCAGGCTTTGAAATATTTTCCTCCGCTGACGATATAACCAAGCTGATATATTTATCGATTTTCATTTTATTTAATCGTTCTTGTGTTCCCAATGGCTGATTAGCAATAATTCCAATCTTATATTTTTCAGATAATAATTTCAGAGTGCTGACAGTATCGGGATATAGGAACTCGTCCTCACTATGCCATTTTGTTGTTTTGAGATTTAATTCTTTTGCAGTTTCAATATATCCGTTCTTGCCCTGCTTTGCAAAATCAATCATAAGATTGCAGAACTGCTTATATGTAATATCAGTATTTTTGATTGTATCTTTAATTCGGTGTTCATACGCTTTGCTTTCATCAACCAATGTCGAACCTATATCAAAGAATATCCATTCAATATTTTTCATTCTTATTTTAAACCCTCTCTTTGAAATATATCAATATCAATCGAATAATCTTTGTCGATTAAAATATATGTATATCCATACTTTTTACACATTGATAAATTATTTTGGTTTTCAGAAATCATATCTTCCATTGATAAATCTTCCTCACCGCGAGTTTCAACAATGCTTTCATAGCTTAAAATATCACTAAAATTATTTTCAATATATTCCTTAGTCATAATAATGCAGTAATATTTAATATACTTTAAATAATCATCATCAAAATCATTCTGCCAATCAAACGGAATATAACAACCCTCAATGATAAGATTTTGATTGTTTTCAATCACTGTTTTTACAATTTCCTTGACAATATTCCAGAGATACGGAACAAGCTCTTCATCATCTTCGGGGGTTAATGTGGTGTGATTGCTCCGTATAAGTCCCATTTTTAAATGGTCGATAGACAAATACGGATAATGGTATTTCTCTAATAACCTTTGTGCCAAATTTGTTTTACCAGCGTGTGTACTCCCTGCTATTAAAATAATCATTTTTGCTCCTCAAATCTTTTTCTAAAACTATATGAGTTTTTTGAAAATCCCAATTTTTCATAAAACCTATGAGCCTTTTCTCTATGGATTGAGCTATTTAAAATTATCAAATCAATATTATGTTCTTTTGCATAATGTTCGGCATAAGCAATCAGTTGTGAGCCTATATCTTGTCCCTGATAATTTTCTTTGACCGCAATCCCATTGACTTTTATATAATCACATTCGATTGCCATTGCTTTTTCAACCGCAATAAAACCAACCACACTTTCATCACATACTGCGACAAAAATATCGTGGTTGATATTTTTCAAAATACGATTTGTTCTTTCATTAAACTGTGATTGACTGATTTTAATATTCAGTTCATTGTTATATAGAGAACAAACATCTGAATAATCATTTTCCATTATTTTGCGTATTTCTAAATCATTCATCAATCTACCTCTTTTTTATAATCCACCAAAGTTAGTCTGTCATTGACTTTTTTCGGCTCTCCAATTCGCACATATCCTAATTTTTCATATAAATGACAATTTCCTTTTTCCTGCAATAGCGTATCTAATATCCAGTATTTGCAATCTCTGTGAATTTTCTCTATTTCCTTTAATGCTGATTGTGCAATACCCCTATTTTGACATTCGGGAAGAACAGCAAGAGCAGACACTTTACAAAATTCATTGTGCATTATAATTCTGACTGCACCGACTACAATATCATCTTCAACAAAAATATATCCTTGTGTTCCTGTCTTTGTATATTTCATTAAAATATCTTCTTTTGTTTCCATAAATGGATTGGTTTCTGTATCTTGATATTTTTCAAACAGAGGCTTATATGCGGCTTGTTGTATTCTAAATACATCATCTATATTTTCTTTTGAAAATTGCCTGACTATCATTTCTTTTCCTCCGTCATTAAATTCAATATATCACTGATTGAACCTTTTAATTTTTCGTTGTTCGTTAAACCTGTTTGTCCTAACATATTCGCCATTACTTCTGCCATATCATCAGTTGTAATCTCGCCTATTAGCTTGTTCGATAATTCATTTTTCATTTCCTTAAACATTTCCGCTGTTAATGCTTGTGGAGGTTCTCTATCGATATTTTTCTTAATATCCTTTAATATTGCGACAAATGTATTTTTGATTTTATCAAGCTCGGCTTCGTGATTGCCTATTTTCTGTGATTTCAAAAGCCGTATATCCTGTTGCACTTCCGATTTGTGTTCAGGGTTGTCTTTCATAAAATCCGCTAATGTTGAGGTCGCTATATTGATTATATCATTTCTCGCCACAATTCCGTCAGCAATACTATTATCAAAATACGCTTTTATCATATAAACCAGATACGGGAAATTTTTATGCTCCAATAGTTGATTGAGAATATCAACATTAATCTTCTTTGAAACTATCGCTTTGACGGCATTCTCAGACAATCCCAATTCAGATATATCATAGTTTTTGGGTGAACGCACTGTCGTTAATCCAAGAATATAATCTGTTGAAACATTAAAAGTCTTTGCAAGTTTTATCAATATATCACTGCTTATATGTGTTATCTTCCCGTTTTCAATTCGGCTTAACTGTGATTGCGGTATTCCTGTTGTTTGACTTAATTTCAGTTTAGTCCAGCCCATTTTAGTTCTTAAATCACCGATAATTTCACCCGGCGTTCCCTGCAAGTACATAGAGACACCTCCTGTCTATTTAAGTATATCATCAATGGTGCAGATTTGCAATAACTTAGTGGTTATTTTTGCCAAATTGCATACATCTGCACAATAGCAATCTGCTCTGAAATTTCTGATATAATTTATTTATACCAACACGAAAGGAGGGAAAAGTTTTATATGAATTTACCACCGATAGAAAGAAACAAGAATAACGCTTTAATCTGTATGACACCAAATCAGCGTAAGAGCACTAATGCTCTTGTTCGCAAAGTCTGCTGTAATTATTGCGACGGACAATGTGCTGTACTTGATTGTGAATGCGTACAGATGATTTCATACTCTGTATGCTGTAAATGGTTTAGGCATTGCGTGCTTCCGCAAGATAAATCTTTGCTTGCAGAAATTGTACATCCGCAACAGTCAAAACATTGTGTTGTATGCGGAAAAGCATTTGTTCCAAAGTCAAACAGGGGCAAATATTGCGAAAAGTGCGCCAAATCGGAACGAAAGCGGAAAAAGGCAATGTATGAACGGAAACGAAGAAATAAAATGGGCATTTAGGGATTTACAAACCGCATAAAACCTATGGTTTCAGACACTCAATGTCAAGGGGCTTATGTAGTTACACTAAAACCCCGTAATTTGAACTTTGAAATGACCACGAAACTACTGCAAAATGAGAGGAGGGACAACATACGAAAATAGACGGTGATTTCAAACAGGACATACCTCAATACGAGATTGACGCACTTGCAAGGTGCATACTTCCGAAAATCCAAGCATATTTTGAGAGCGAGGAAGGCAAGAAAGAATTTGAGAAATGGAAATTGAACCAAGAAAAGAAATGATTTTGAAACTTACATAAACGGCAGTATCAAGCAAATGATGATACTGCCGTTTTTATATATTAAGCATTATTTAGATAAATCATCAATCCGAATTTATCATCAATATAAAAGGGTTCGCCTTTAACCATTGGTGGTGTACCAAATAAGGACTACAATTTTGATACAAAGTTGCAGTCCTTTTTCTATGCCCGAAATGGCTTGATTTCAAGCCATTTACGGGTTTTTATTTTATAAAGGCAAGCCACCTCGGTTGTTTTCCGAAGCGGCTTGTTTGCTTTTTCGACAAAAGTTGAAAAGCTATCGCTTTTTTATAAGAGGCTATCGCTTTTTTATTGCCTGCAATCGCTTTTTTATAAAAGCAATCGTTTTTTATTGATATATAATAAAATCGGCACTAACGCAATGTCAGTGCCGATGTCTCGTTTGGAACATATGAGGAAAAAGGGAGAATTAGAATAGCTATGCAAATTGGAAGTTGTCAGTTTCCTTCTTCAATCTTTATCGCTTCGGTTTCCACCCAAGCAGGCTTAAATCCGCTGTTATTGGCGATGTTTTGTGACTGAATGTTCGCAGCAGCGGTGCCGTAGAATGGAATGTCACCCATATCAATAATTTTGTTCTTCAACAGAGTCACAAGATAGGAGCCAATTCCCCTTGAACGGTAATCCGGGAGAACATCAATTCCAATCTGTTGCCAATGCGATGCATCTTCCGAACAGCCTGCCATACCCATGATGGTGTCCCCATCGTGTGCAACTACAACAATTCTATCGGGTCGTACAGGACATGGTGTAGGAAAGGCAATCGCATTCGGAAACCGTGGATCACCGTAGAATGGTCTAATCTCACTGTCGTAAAGCCACTTCACTTGGCAGTGTTCTTCTACATTGATATTACAGCAAGGTAAGAACATGTGATGTGTTGGATTCATCTGATAGCCATACTTCTTCAATTCTCCATTTAGTTTCATGAGATTATCAAATTCAAACAGTCGGTGTCCTTCCACGTTTTTGCTCCAATCGTACAGAAACCCATGTAAGCATTCATCTGCCATAATTACAGTATTCGCTCCAAGTGTTACCATTTGCAGGAATGGTTTACCGGGACTGTAGCTTCTTCTCCCCTCATTCAGTGCCGAGAATGTGATGATATTCTCCTTCGTCTGTAAATCTGCCAGGGTACAGTTGAAATCAAGGGACAATTGCTTTAGGAGCTTTTCATAGTATTCTTTGAATCTAATTTCCATGATTTTTCCTTTCTACAACTTTCGATTTGTCGTAAAGAGTCACTCTCTCACAACGCAACCATTATACCACATTTTAACGGAAAATGCAACTGTCTTTTAAGTACTTTTGACTCATATAGGCAAAAATCGGCACTGAAATAACATCAGCGCCGATTTTTTTATTCAAGTGTATTTTTATCCTTATTCTTTTCTTTTGATTTCGCCGGTTTCTGCCTATCCTTGAAAGCTTCCTTCCAAGAAAGCGACCAAGTTAACCGACTAAGTTAATTCACCATTGAAAACTACATATCAAAGCGAGTGAAAAGCACATTTGTTATTGCATTCGCTTATTTTTTGTGTTATAATTATAGGAAAATAATATAAAAAATAATCTTTCACCATACAAATCGGGATTTATGGAGGATATGAAAATGAATAAACCATACATTAGTTGTTATATGATGACTTCCATTGACGGAAGAATTGATTGTGAAATGACAGGAATATTATCCTCTGCTTGCAGAACTTAATTTTGATGCAGTTATCAGCGGACGAGTTACTGCTGAATTGGAAATCGCTGAAAAAGGAAAATTCATCAATGAGAAGTTTACATGTTTGGATAATGGGACGTTCTCAAACAAGGCAGATTCTTCAAAGAAATTCGAAGTTATTGTTGACACAAAAGGTACGCTTTTATGGAAAAACAACAATGAATATGATAAAAATATACTTATCATTACTTCTGAGCAAGTCAGCAAAGAATATCTTGAATATCTGGATAAGAAAAACATCTCATATATCGTGGCAGGCAAAGAAACGATTGACCTTGCTCGTGCGATGGAAATATTAAAAGACACATTCAATGTTGAAAAGGTTGGCGTTGTTGGCGGTCCAACAATAAATACTGCTTTTCTTGATGCAGGTCTTTTAGATGAAATTATTATTCTAATCGGTGCAGGAATTGATGGCAGAGCATCGTACCCTGTGGTTTTTTACAGCGAAAATGATAACAGACCTTTATTGCCTATGGAGCTTGTTGAAGTAAAACAATATAATTCAGGCGCGGTACTTATCAAATATAAAACGAAATAGGCGTTTAAAGACGGTCTAAAATTAAAGTAACATGAAAGATAACCATTCACCTTATGAAATAGTAAAAGCGGCAGCTGCAGGTGATAAAAAAGCTATGGAATTTCTTATTAACCGTTATTCGGATTACATTGACGAGTTGAGTAACGGTGACGAGGATATGCGGCAGGCAATAATAACGAGATATATTGAAACGCTCAAGAATGCGGATATTGATGCAATCTTTTCCAAAGCAAGTCAAAATAAAAAATCTGACTGAATTAGGGGGTGCATTTTTCCGATAAGGGGGTACAAATTCTCTTATAGGGGGGTGCATTTTTCCAATAAGGGGGTGCAAAATCCTCGTAGGGGGTGCAGTTTGTATCAATATTATAGTTATTTGCCAAAAACCCTAGAAACTATGCGGTTTCTGGGGTTTTTCTTTTTTGAAAAATAACCGCTGTCCTTTATATCTAATGGTTTATCTAATGATTTATAACATTAGTTAAGCAACCAGCTTAAACTGTTTGCCAGTGTGCATTTATGTTTCATTTTAAATCCTCTCTTTGAAATATATCCATATCAATAGAATAATCTTTGTCGATTAAAATATATGTATGTCCGTACTTTTTACACATTGATAAATTATGTTGGTTTTCAGCAATCATATCTTCCATTGATAAATTTTCCTCATCGCGCGCTTCAACAATACTTGCATACTTCAAAATATCTCCAAAATATGTTTCAATATATTCCTTAGTCATAATAATGCAGTAATATTTAATATGCTTTAAATAATCATCATCAAAATCATTCTGCCAATCAAACGGGATATAACAACCCTCAATGATAAGATTTTGATTATTTTCAATCGCTGTTTTTACAATTTCCTTTACAATATTCCAGAGATACGGAATAAGCTCTTCATCATCTTCGGGGGTTAATGTAGTGTAATTGCTCCGTATAAGTCCCATTTTTAAATGGTCGATAGACAAATACGGATAATGGTATTTTTCTAATAATCTTTGTGCCAAATTTGTTTTACCCACGTGTGTACTTCCTGCTATTAGAATAATCATCATAACACTTCCGTTTCTAAAATACCTGGTGTCCCTCGAGTATATAGCGGCACCTCCTGTTAAATTTAAGTATATCATCAATGGTGTAGATTTGCAATGATTTAGTGTTTATTTTCGCCAAATTCCTATTTGGCTGAAAATACTTGCCAAATTATTTCTTTTATGATATTATATATATGCTACACAATAACTACACGAGGTTTACGTTTGTAAAAAACGTAAGCTCTGTTTATCATACCTCGTGTAAGTATGAATTGTGTAGCAACAATTGCAGGCTGCGTTTTTTTAGTGCGCGGCTTCACGCTGCGCATTTTTTGTATTTTGAAGAGCCGATTTTAACGTAAAGGAGGATTTTTATGAAAAGGCAGAACTTTAAGCGGATTTTATCCATGGCGCTTGCTCTGATATTTATAGTTGGGGTATTGCCGATAACGGCATTGGCAGAAACTGATTTTGGCGGTGAATCAACCGCTGATTGGAAGGGCTTTGATGAATTTTCATCAAAGGTCAGTAAGCTGCTGAGTGAAACTATGGAGGACAATTACATATCTGCCATCTCCTTGGATATTGAAAGCGGCAAAATGGTAGTAGACGGCGAAGAACAGCCGCTGGTAGAGGGTAGAGATGTCGCCCCTGTAACTAAAGATGATGTGGTTATGCTGCCGGTGCGAACCTTGGCAGGATGTGAGGATGCCGCTGTCACTTATGATGCAGGGCAAAGCGCCGCCACTGTGCAGACAGAAGACAAAGAAATTGTCTTTACCCAAGGTGATATAACAGCAGCGGTCAGCAACGGAGAAACAGAATTAAAAACTTCAATGACGCTTGCTGCTGAGCCTGAGCTTATTGATGACACCATGTATGTGCCTTTAAACACTATGGCGGACTTTCTGGGCTATGATACGGAAACTGTTGATGACAACAAGACGTTGCTGACAAAACCGTATCAGACAAAGCGTCTAATCGTAAAAAGTAAAGAGAAAAAAATTGAAACTTACAATGCTGTTCAGGAGGTAACAGGCTTTAATGACCTGCATATTTTACAGTATGAAACTGAGGAAGCAGCAAGAGAGGCGCGCGAAAAGCTTCTGCTTGCAGATTCTGTTGACTATGCAGAGCCGGATTTGGTGGTATCCACAGCGGAAGTTCACCAATCTTGGGGCACGGATTATATCGGCGCGGATACATATAACCAATATCTACAGGAGAACACCAACCTTGATGAGGTTGTGGTTGCCGTTGTTGATACAGGTGTGGATAGTGAGCATACGTTTTTGAAGGACAGAATTATCCCCGTAAACAAGAATTTTGTAAACAGTGATCTTAATTCCAATGACGGTCACAGCCACGGTACGCATGTTGCAGGTATTGTTGTGGACGCTACATTGCCTAACGTAAAGATATTGCCGGTTAAGGTGATGGGAGATGATGGCAAAGGCACATCTTTATCCGTTTACAATGGTACGATATTTGCCATTGAGCAGAATTGTGATGTAATAAATATGAGCCTTGGCGGTTTTGGTAAATCCGAGTTGGATGAAGAAGCTGTTTTGGCTGCTGTTTCCGAAAATATATCGGTAGTGGTTGCTGCCGGCAATGAAAGCGTAGATGCTATGATGTGTTCTCCCGCAAGTATTGAAGAAGCTATCACAGTAGGAGCTATTGCCGAGCACACCGGTAATTATGCCAACTATTCAAATTATGGGTCAGTGGTAGACATCTGGGCTCCGGGAAGCAATGTTAACAGCTGTATTCCCGATAACAAGTTTGAAAAGAAAAGCGGCACATCTATGGCATCTCCTCATGTTGCCGCTGCCGCCGCTATGCTTAAAACTTATGATAAAACACTGTCGCCACGCCAGATTGAGGGAGCATTGCAGGAATATGCCAAAGAATTGGAAATAGGAGAACCGAATAACACCGGAACTTCTGAAGTGCTGAATGTGGAAACGCTGAAAGATTTCCGTGCGATTGAAGCAGTGGAAAAACCACAGGCAGATATTCAGGCGGGCGAATATTATCAAGATGAGCTTGTTGTATCACTCTCCTGTGCCACACAAGGGGCAACTATACGTTATACGACCGACGGCACTATCCCTATGGCAGACAGCGGCGAGGTTTATACCGAACCTCTGACGCTGCGGCAATCTACACGGCTGATTGCCAAGGCGTTTAAAGAGGGAGCAATGGAAAGTTATGCATTGGATAACCTGTACTGCGTATCGGAGTACCCTGAAAACTTGCATTATCAGAAGTACAGCTATTATGATACGTGGAAATATACATATCCTGATAAAAACGCTAAATATCTGAAAATCACCTTTGACGAAAACAGCTATATTCCGTTTCCGAATATAGACAGTGATGATTATCTTAATGCTTTGTTAAACAAATACGGTTTATATATTTATGACGCAAAAATGAATGCTGTCAACAATGAATATGCGGATATAGAAAGAGATTATTTTATCTTTGACGAGCTGCAGGGAAAAAGCGTTATCGTTCCCGGCAATAGTTTTACTATTATGTTAAGAGGGGCATGCGGAAACAACGATTACGGCTTCAAGGTAAAAAGTGTTGAGCCTCTGTATGAAACAAGACTTTCTGCCCCTGAATTTGTTACTCCATGCGGCAATGACTATTATCCAAGGCAGGAGTATTCAACCGTAATGCTAATTGGTGCTTCAGACATCGACTATACAGAAAATAAGACTGTAGTTTTAGACAGTAAAGAAGGAGGAGATATTTATTATACCTTGGACGGCTCAATTCCCACAAAGAATTCTTTAAAATACACAGGTCCTATCGTCTTGGACGAGCCAAAGAAAATTCGCGCCAGAGCTTATAAGGACGGATTTATTGAAAGTGAGGCAGTATCGGAGGACTATTATTCTTCCAAATATCCGGAAAGCATACACTATCAAAAGCGTGATTATATTTTCAGAAACATGTGGGAATGGCAGGCGCCGTCCGATGTCAAGTATATGGCAATTACATTCGATGACAAAACTCATCTGGGATCAAGAGACCCTGCTTTTAGTGCGAATCTTAAAATAGACGATGACCCCAAAGTCAGTAAATTTGAAACCGAATTTAACGCAGCCGAATTGGCAGGGCAGACGATTTATGTCAAAGGAAACTATTTCGAGCTGTTCTACGACGGTTATTTGACAGAGGGGACAGACGCTCCCTATGGTTTCAAAATAACCGATATACAATATTATTATAACGAAGATGATATTATCCCAATCGAAGGCATTGAGATTTCCGGTCCGAGTACCGTTGAAGAGGGGCAATCGGTGCAAATGACCGCCAAGATAACTCCTGAAAATGCCAATACAGGCTTCTTCTGGCGCATGGGTTGGGATAACATAAATGTTGATGTTGACGACAACGGAGTAGTAATCGGTAAAGAAATGGGTACAGATAGAGTAGTTGCAACCTCGCGTTTGATCAATTCTATTGATTCCGGAAACTCAAAAATTCCCAATTACCATTACAATGGACCTTATAAGGAAATTAGGGTTACGTCTGCCAGCAATCCTACCGGAACTGTCTCATATTCCACAACATCATTGACTAATCAAGATGTAGTTGCTACTTTCACGCCCTACAGCGATGCTCAAGTAGTAAATAACGAGGGAAGCAATACCTATACCTTTACAGAAAACGGCACGTTTACCTTTGAATTAGTTAACTCGTCAGGAAAAACCGGCTCAGTTACTGCCAAGGTGGACTGGATAGACAAAGAAATTCCTACTGCCACGCTGACTTATAGCCCGGAAACTACCACCAATGGCGAAGTCCTCGTAACAGTGAACCCCTCTGAGGAGGTCACTGTCACCAATACGAAAAATCACAGCCACAGTATTCGGGTTACGGAAAACGGTCCTGTGCGGTTTGAATTTACGGATTTAGCAGGGAATACAGGATTTGTAGAAGAAGAGGTAACATGGATTGACAAATCAGATATTTCTGCCGAAGTTGTATATGAGGATTTGCCTGAGGGCAAGGTAAAAGCTACCTTACAGACCTCCAAGCCTGTAAACGTCACCAATAATGAAGGCAGCTCGGAATATATTTTCTCAGAAAACGGCGCGTTTACTTTTGAATATCAATATGAGGAAGGAAAAACAGGCTCAGCTACGGCTAATGTATGCTGGCTGTATCATCCTGTTATTAACTATGACATCACAACTCCGAGCAGCAAGCCTGTAACCGCTGTGATAAAGCTTCCGCCGGGTGTTGTTATCACCAACAACGACGGCAGTAGCAGTTATATATTTAACAAGAATGGCTCTTTTACCTTTGAATTTGAGGGCTTTGACGGACATAAAGGCAGCATAACTGCGGAGGTTACATGGATTATTAAAGATGGTACTTGGGATATTTATTCGGCAGATGATTTGATCTTTTTTGCCGAAACAGTTAATGATGGTGATACTCTTGACAGAGTAAACGTCCGACTGATGAATGATATTGATATGTCGGGAATTGACTGGACACCGATTGGAACAAAAAATGGCAAGATGAAATTCAATGGTACTTTTGACGGACAGAATTTCACAATTTATAATTTTAATATAAAGAGCGAAAATATGTGCAGCAGTTTGTTTGCAAGGACTGGCAAAGACACGATAATACGGAATGTCCGTTTGCATAATTGTGTGTTGTCGTCCGGCAGCACAACCGGAAGTATAGTGGGATGGAATGAAGGTGTTATAGAGAATTGTTTGGTCAGCGGTGAAATCAATGGTACTTCCAGTATTGGCGGCATTGTCGGCCGCAACGCAGGAATTGTCCGTAATTGCTATATGAAAGGTACAGTAACCGGATCAACTAATTATATTGGCGGTATTGCTGGTAATAACAGAGGAACTATCAGCGACTGTGCAGCAGATGTGACAGTTATTAACAATTACGGGTATATTGGCGGTATTGCCGGCGGCAGTTATAACGCTTCCGAATCGGTGATTGAAAATTGCTGTTCTGCCGGCAAAATACAAGGAACTGTACCTAAGAATTATAAGGGCGGTATCATAGGCATTACGTCAGGAACTGTGAGAAATTCTTATTCAATATGCTCAATTGAAGATGCCGGAGCTAATGGACTGTGTTACGGCGGCATAGCAGGCTGGCTGGCAAATACGTTGGAAAATTGTGTTGCTTTGAATCCACATGTTATAGCGGTAAATACTGATTATATCGGTCGCATAGTCGGCGGACGTTCTACTGATGCCGTGTTATCCAATAATTACGCATGGAACGGTATGTTGATTGGAACAGAGCAAGATAAAACCACAGTAGCAGATGATGAAGTTTCGCCTTTGTCGCATATCAACGGCAAGAGTGTCAATAAGACAGAAATTCGCACCAAGACTTTCTGGGAGACTGTCGGTTTTAATTTTACAGATGGAGCGTGGACGTGGAATGAAGGCAAAATGCCAAGCTTGACAGTCGGCGAACCCTTTGACTGGCCTGAGTGGCTGCTTGGAGCTGAAGAACCGCTGCCAACACCTAAGCCAACAGCGACACCAACGCCAACGCCGACAGCAAAACCAACACCGACAGTTAAACCAACGGTGACACCGAGTCCAACGCCGACAGTTAAACCAACAGCGATACCAACGGCGACACCAACACCGACAGTTAAACCAACGGCGACACCAACATCAACGCCGACAGCAAAACCGACGGTGTCACCAACAGCGACACCAACATCAACGCCGACAGCAAAACCGACGGCGTCACCAACGGCGACACCAACATCAACGCCGACAGCAAAACCGACGGCGTCACCAACAGCGACACCGACAGTAACACCAACTGCAACCGTCAGTGAATACGATTACAGCATAAGATATGAAGACGAAAAAGCTGTTGTGACTGTTCCGCAAGACGGTACTTATGCTCTCATATTCGCAGCGTATGATACGGACAACAGACTGTTAAGCGTTAATGCGCAGGAGGTACAGCTTGTAAAGGGCGAAAATCTTCCCATATCTCTGCAGAACTTTGATGCGGGCGGTAAGGTTAAAATTCTGCTTTGGGATAGCTTGACGGGTATGAAGCCATTGGCAAAAACAGAAACACAGTAATTACGGATACAGTTTTTATGCCGAAAATGAGATAAATTGAAATATCAGTAATAAAAACTGTATAACAAAATCTTTATAATTTTTTGAAATAGATATTGATTGAAATAAATATTTATGGTAAAATTATTATAAATATTTGAAGGAGGCGGAGATATGTACAACAAGCATTTGGAAACTTTTATTTGCGTTGCGGATTTAGGCAGTTTTTCAAAAGCTGCCGATAAGCTGTACATATCCTCCACCGCAGTAATCAAGCAAATAAATCTTTTGGAACAGGAGCTTGATTTACAGCTTTTGGAACGAACACACAGAGGAATAAATCTTACCCGAGCAGGGCGCTCCATTTACGGCGACGCAAAATATTTAATACAATATTCAAAGGACTCGCTTACGCGCGC
>CAYUSE010000020.1:0-16563 GCA_964447095.1 uncultured Lachnospiraceae bacterium
CTCCGATAAGCTCTATTTTGAGCCGCTTACGGAGGAGGACGTGTACAATATAATCAAGCTTGAAAAGCCCGACGGCGTGATTTTGCAGTTCGGCGGTCAGACGGCGATTAAGCTGGCGAATTTCTTAGCCGATATGAATGTTCCCGTTCTCGGAACACAGCCTAAATATATTGACGAGGCTGAGGACAGAGAAAAATTTGATGAAATGCTTGAAAAGCTTAACATCAAGCGTCCCAAGGGCAAAGCTGTATGGAGCGTTAAGGAGGGTATTGAGGAGGCAAACAAGCTTGAATATCCGCTGCTTGTCCGCCCGTCTTATGTATTAGGCGGTCAGGGCATGGAAATTACACGTAATGAGCTTGATTTGGTTCGCTATCTGACGGACGCGTTTATGAAGGACACAAAAAATCCCGTGCTTATCGACCGCTATCTCGGCGGACGCGAGCTGGAGGTTGACGCAATATGCGACGGCACGGACGTGCTTATCCCGGGCATTATGGAGCATTTGGAGCGCGCAGGCGTTCACAGCGGCGACTCAATTTCAATTTATCCGCCGCAGAATGTGTCGGATGAAATAATAGAAAAAATCAAGGACGTAACATATAGAATTGCGCTTGAATTAAAGGTTATAGGCATGATAAACATTCAGTTTATCGAATTTAAAAACGAGCTCTACATTATAGAGGTAAATCCGCGTTCAAGCCGTACCGTGCCTTATATTACAAAAGTCACGAATGTGCCTGTTATCGACATCGCAACAAAAATCATGCTCGGTTCTACACTTAAAGAAATGGGATATTCAACAGGTATCGCGCCTGTTACAAATGCAGTCGCCATTAAAGTCCCCGTATTTTCTACCGAAAAGCTTCCGCAGGTTGAAGTTTCTCTTGGTCCTGAAATGCGTTCGACAGGTGAAGTTCTGGGCGTCGGCAAGACATTTTTGGAGGCAATGTATAAGGGATTTACAGCGGCAGGTACAACCATTCCAAAACCGGGTTCAACAATTCTCGTAACAGTACGCGACCTTGATAAGGAAAACTTTCTCCCCATGGCTAAACGGCTTGCAAAAATGGGCTGTAAGTTTATCTCAACTTCCGGAACGGCAAAAATGCTCGAAGAGCATAATATTCCCGTACAAGTTTCAAAAAAGATTTCCGAGGGTGTGCCGAATGTTCTCGATGTTATCAGAAGCGGAATAGTTGATTTGATTATCGACATTCCCAAAAAGGGCAATGACATTCATTCAGACGGCTTCAAAATCCGCCGTACCTCCGCCGAATGTTCTGTTACGCTTATGACAAGCCTTGACACAGTCGGCGCGCTTATTGACGTAATGGAAAAGAATTTCACGCCCGACAGCGTAGATGTAATCTCTCTCACGGACATAAAATAATCACTCACACCTTTTTAATTCTTTCATAATATAACATAAGAATTAAAAAGGAGCGTGATTAAATTGAATACAAATGTAATATTCGCATTGTCGCTTACTATACTTGCAGGGCTTGCCACAGGAATAGGAAGCGTCATTGCGATTTTTGCTAAACGGACAAATACAAAATTTTTAGCCGGTTCTCTCGGGTTCAGCGCGGGCGTTATGATATACGTTTCAATGATTGAGATATTCCAAAAGGCAAAAACATATCTGAGCGCCTCAACAAACGATGTTAAAGGCTATTATCTTGCTGTTGTTTTCTTTTTTGTCGGAATTCTGCTGATTGGTCTTATCGATTACTTTGTACCTTCAACTGAGGGTGATATAGGAAATCTCAGCGGAGACAGCAGTCACAGCAAGAGCCTTGAACGAATGGGCTTTATTACAGCTCTTGCAATAGGCATACATAATTTCCCCGAAGGACTTGCAACATTCACATCAGCCTTGCAGGATCCGCATTTGGGAATTGCTATTGCTGTCGCCATAGCAATCCATAACATTCCCGAAGGCATTGCAACGTCAGTGCCGATATATTACGCCACGGGCAGCAAAAAGCGAGCATTTTGGGTGTCATTTTTTTCAGGCATAACCGAGCCTATAGGCGCGGTAATCGGCTACCTTCTGCTTCGTCCGTTTTTTAATGACGCTGTATTCGGCGCGCTATTCGGCATAATTGCGGGAATAATGGTATTTATCTCAATTGAGGAGCTTCTCCCCATGGCGCGCGAATATGAAAAAAGCAAGGTTACAATTATCGGCTTCGTAATCGGCATGGCAATAATTGCGCTGAGCTTGCTTCTGTTTTTATAATTGTGAATAATTTAAACTTAAACGGACGGTCACAAAGACCGCCCGTTTAATATACTGACTATTCTGTTTATTACATTCCGCAATCTATTGCGGCGCGTTCAACAGGAAGCGCCGATTTATATCTTTCAATAAATTTATTAAAGCCTTCAACATCCTTTGCATTTGGTTCAAGCGTTATTCCGGGCATTCCGGCAAATATTTTCTCGTCAAGGAATTTATCAAGCGTTTCACCGTCATTTTTATGTATCATATATGACGCAAGCACAGCTATTCCCCATGCTCCCCCCTCGCCTGCCGTTTCCATTACGGTTACCGGCGCGTCAATAGCCGCCGCCATATAGCTTTGACCCACTTTCTCGGTTTTAAACAAGCCGCCGTGACCGAGAATTTTATCAAGCTTTACGCCCTCGGATTTCAGCAGTATATCAAGCCCGATTTTCAACGCTCCCATTGAAGTAAACAGATGCGTTCTCATGAAATTCGCCAAATTCATATTACTGTTTGAAGGATGAATGAAAAGCGGACAGCCTGATTCCATACCTGTGATATTTTCACCCGACAAATATCCGTAAGACATAAGTCCGCCGCAGTCGGCGTCGCCCTCCAAAGACTTAAAATACAGCGTATCAAACAGCTTCGGAATACTGATTTGCACACCTATTGCGTCAGCAAATTCCTTAAATAAATTCACCCACGCATTTATATCCGATGTGCAGTTATTAGCATGAACCATTGCGACAAGGTCACCAACAGGAGTCGTTACAAGGTCAATTTCGGGATATACTTTAGACAGCTCCTTTTCAAGAACAATCATAGCAAAAACAGATGTTCCCGCGCTTACGTTTCCTGTGCGCTTTGCTACGCTGTTTGTTGCAACCATACCTGTTCCCGCGTCACCCTCAGGCGGGCACAGCGGACAGCCCGACGAAAGCTTTCCGCTTACATCCAAAAGCTTAGCGCCCTCCTCCGTAAGAGTTCCTGCATTATCTCCTGCAAGCATTACTTCGGGAAGAATATCTCTTAATTTCCATGGCATTTTTACAGTATCGTCAAATTGTTCAATCATTTTCTGATTAAACTGCTTCTTTTCTGTGTCAATAGGGAACATACCTGACGCTTCACCAATACCCAATACCTTTTTACCTGTAAGCTTCCAATGGATATAACCAGCAAGCGTAGTTATGAAATCAATATTATTTACATGCTGTTCTTTATTTAATATAGCCTGATACAAATGCGCAATACTCCATCTTTGCGGAATATTATAATTAAACAGCTTTGTAAGCTTTAACGACGCTTCTTCAGTAATACTGTTGCGCCATGTTCTGAACGGCACGAGCAATTCGCCGTCTTTATCAAATACCATATAGCCGTGCATCATTGCACTGAAACCTATCGCGCCAAGCTTTGTGATTTCCGCGCCGTATTTTTCCTTTGCGTCAGCCGCCATTTTCGCATAGCTGTCCTGCAAGCCGCTCCAAATATCATCCAGAGTGTACGTCCAAATATTATTATCGTATCTGTTTTCCCAATCATGGTTGCCTGACGCTATCGGATTATTATCCTCATCAATAAGCACCGCTTTAATCCGCGTTGAACCAAATTCAATTCCCAAAACCGCTTTTCCGCTCTCAATCAATGACTTTGTATCCATATATATTCCTCCCGTTTCCTTAATAATTTGATTATACTATATTTCCATTTAAAAAGCAATCATTTTTATTGGAATTTATACATCATACTTACTGCTTCGGCACGTTTTACATTATTGTTCGGCAAAATCGTATTATCCGAGTATCCGCTTATAATTCCCACGCTCAGAAGCTTTGCCATACTATCCTTCGCCCACTCAGGTATATCCGCAGCATCTGCAAAACCCAGCTCGGCCATTGTGCCATTATAGTCCACTATTCTGCCGAGAATTGTCATAGCCTCAGCACGTGTAATTTTGTCATAAGGGTTAAACGTAAGCGTTCCGTCATCATTGCTCCGTCCCTGAATCAAGCCGCTTTCATACATAGCCTTAATAGAATTTTGCGCCCAGAGAGGTATATCGTAATTATCATTAAACACCAATTCTCTGTCGTTATACGCAGATAAATCTAACTGCATATAATTTGCAAGCATTGACGCAAATTCCGCGCGCGTCATGTCGGTATCGGGCTTAAACACAAGCTGTCCGTCCTCTTCAATACCGTTTATCACACCGCGGTATGACATGAGCGACAAAATAGTTTCCGCCCAATGCCCGTCAGTATCGGCAAACGGGTTTACGGGCTTTGGATAATCGCATATATAAACCGCGATTGATTTTTCACAGTCTCCTGCCGAAACCTTGATTTTTCCTGTCTTGTTGGACGTATCGGCAAGAGTAAATATTCCGTCGGGCGTAATAGTTCCAATATCTCCTTCAACGCTCCAATCAAACATCATGTCATTTGAAATAAGAACCTGTCCGTTTACATACGCCGCCGCATTTAGATTAAGCTGCAATTCCTCGTTTGCCTCGGTATAAATCTCGAGTACCTCTTTCCAATCGCTTTCGTTGTAAATTTTGATTTCATCGGGATGTTCATAGCTGTTATAATACGTTTCGGCATTTGTATAATCGCTTGAGACTGTCACCTTAACCGTTCCCGTTCCGCCCATTTTTACAAGTCCGTTTTGGTCTACCGTACTTTTTGAGTCAGTATAATTTTCGGCAGTGTACCATACGGAGCTTAGATTATCCATTCTGTAATTATGCGTATCATAAACGCTTTCGACTTCAATCTGTTCCAGCGCACCTGCAAGATAATTATTGTTTTCTTTCGTTTTAAGTGTTATATATCCCGGCACTCCGGTCGGTTCGCGGTTATCTTTCAAAAATATAAAATTCGCAACACTTCTTAGATTGCCGTCTGACGGATGATTTACAACAGTAAGCGCGTCACTTCCCGGGAACACGCCTGCAATCGTAGTTGAGCCTCCGCCGTCAAGATTTATCGCGTCAATGCAGCCAAGCTCCTGCATACGCGCCGCAAGCGTTTCAAGCTGCGCGCCGTAGCTGTAGCCCTTCTGTCTGCCGTCAAGCACGTAAAACACAATATTCCCGTCAGGCTTAATTCCAACAGCTGTTCTCGGCGCTGCGCCCGCCTCAAAGCCTGAATTTATTCGACCGTTTGTAATAAGCCTTCCGCCTACAGAACCCATTCCGTTTTGAATATTGTTCCATTCTCCATCGTCAACAGCCTCATTTGTAACCGTAAGCGTCTGACCCTCGCGAATCGAGCTCATAAAGGCATAAAGTGACGCATCACCGCTTGTATCCATAGCTATTATAATTTTGCCCGCAGGAATTGTCACCTCACCGTCATAAGTAAAAACTTCATCCACGTTAAGCGTCATTGTTTCACCGATTTTAAGCCTTCCCTCTTTTGGCGAGCATACAGCAAAAATACACTCCGACTCCGTCCTTGTGCTTTCTCCGAATTTGTCTGTAAACATATAAATAGGGTCAAATCCTGCCTGACACCATTTATTTATATACATAACATCAACGCTGTCATAGCCGTTCGACAGCGTTGTTCTTATATCAAGCCAGCCTATATATCCTGTACCGTCCGCTCGGAAACCTACGGCATCCATTCCCTCGCCCTCCTTTGAAGCGATTTCACCGTCAATTATAGTATGTCCCATAGGAATACCTGTTTTAAATGAAAAATAATCGGCATTTATTCCTACAAGAGGACGCATTCCGCTGTTTTTCATATAATCAGCGGCTTGCTCTATATTTCTCGTACCCCAGATTGAATATCCGTTTACGACAACGGGAACAGCCTCATCATTGGGCTGATATTCAACATAGTATTCCGTCTGCTGACCTACGTTTTCATTTTCCGACTGAAACACTACATTATGAAATTTCGTGTACGCGCCCATATCGGTATCCCAGCCGCCCGTTTGACTGCCTAAAATTTCAGCATGTACGGGAACTGAAATTCCCATTATCGCCGCAATAAGTAAAATTACCCTTTTCATCATATTTTCCTCCTGTTTTATTCCGAAAAAAAATTTAGAGGGCGTTGCTGAACAACCCCCTCTATAGGACTGATTAAATTCAGATAAAGCAACAGTCCTTATACGTCATTTCTTATTAAATCCTCATAAGTTTCTCTTTTTATTACAACCTTGGATTTACCCTCAGATACCGCAACCATGGCAGGACGAGGAATACGGTTATAATTGCTCGCCATGGAATAATTATACGCGCCTGTTGCAAGAACAGCAAGCGTATCGCCCACCTTTATTTCAGGCATCATAACGTCATTAAGCAGAATATCTCCCGATTCACAGCATTTACCTGCAATTGTTACTTTTTCTGTATTTTCTGCGTTTGCGTTATTTGCAACAACTGCCGTGTACTCCGATTGATACAGAATATATCTGGGATTATCACCCATTCCGCCGTCAACAGAAATGTATTTTCTTACATTTTTTATGTCCTTAACCCCGCCTACCGTGTAAAGCGTAATACCCGCCGGCGAAACTATTGAGCGCCCCGGTTCCATTATAATGAACGGAAGCTTTACATTGCGTTCCTCAGCTGTCTTTTTAACAACCTCAGACACATGCTGCATATATTCATCATAAGGCACAGGGTCATCTGATTTGGTATATCTTATTCCGTAGCCGCCGCCGAGGTTTAATATGTCAATTTCAAGATTCAGCTTGTCCTTCAAATCGCCTATAAAATCCATCATAATTTCAGCCGCCTTACAGAACGGCTCAATATCAAATATCTGCGAGCCTATATGACAATGCACGCCGTCAACCTTGACATTTGTCATCTCATTTGCGGTTTTTATGATTTCAAAAGCCTCTCCGTTTTCGAGCGCCACGCCGAACTTAGAGTCTATTTGTCCTGTCTGAATAAAGCTATGAGTATGCGCATCAACACCGGGCTTAATTCTAAACATTATCTTCTGAACTATTCCTGCTTTTTTTGCAATTTCGTTTAGCATTTCAAGCTCATAAATATTATCTACAATTATATGTCCTACCTTATTATTTACTGCCAGCTCAAGCTCCTGTGAGGTTTTGTTATTACCGTGAAAATATACTTTGTCCATCGGAAAATCTGCCTTAATTGCAGTGTACAGTTCTCCGCCGGACACAACGTCAACTCCAAGTCCCTCTTCATTCACCACCCGGCAGGTATAGAGCGAGCAAAGTGCCTTATTTGCATACAATACAAGACCATTCCCGTCATAGTATTTATCTATTGCGTTTTTATAAACGCGGCAATTTTTTCTAAATAAATCCTCATCCAAAACATACAACGGTGTGCCATACTCCTTTGCAAGCTCAACCGTATCGTTTTTGCCGATTACAAGATGATTATTCTCGTTTACCGACAAATTTTCTGATACAAACATTCCCCTAACCTCTCTTATGTTTATTCTATCCTTGTGTTCCGTCTTTCGGCGTATCGCCTATTTCAAGGTTGATTTTTTTCGGTCTTTTTTTCTTAACCTTAGGCAAAGCGCCGTCAGTTATACATTCCTTTGTTATTACAATTTCTCCTATACTTTCATCAGATGGTGCTTCAAACATTATATCCGCCATTGATTCTTCAATTATTGCGCGAAGTCCTCTTGCGCCTGTGTTTCTCTCAATTGCCTTATCAGCAATTGCAGTAACGGCATCTTGTTCAAATTTAAGATTTATGCCGTCAAATTCAAACAGCGCCATATATTGCTTGATAAGCGCGTTTTTAGGCTGTGTTAAAATTGTTATAAGCGTATCGCGGTCAAGCTTATCAAGCTTTGAAAATATCGGAAGTCTGCCAATCAGCTCAGGAATTAAACCGAATTTCTGCAAATCCTGCGGTATTATTTTATCCAGCAGCTCGCCTATATTCATTTCTTTTTTGCTTGTTACGTCGGCGCCGAAGCCAAGGCTGTTCTTACCTATTCTGTTGCCGATAATCTTTTCCAGCCCGTCAAACGCTCCTCCGCATATAAACAAAATATTTGTCGTATCAATTTGAATAAATTCCTGATGCGGATGCTTTCTTCCGCCCTGAGGCGGAACGGAGGCAACAGTTCCTTCAAGCATCTTCAAAAGTGCCTGCTGAACGCCTTCTCCTGACACATCGCGCGTAATCGAAACATTTTCCGACTTCTTCGCAATTTTATCAATTTCATCAATATAAATTATACCGCGCTCCGCCGCTTCAACATCATAATCCGCAGCTTGAATAAGCTTCAGCAGTATTGTTTCCACATCCTCACCGACATAACCAGCTTCTGTAAGAGCGGTTGCATCAGCAATCGCAAACGGCACATTCAGAATTCTCGCAAGATTTTGAACAAGAAATGTCTTACCTGAGCCTGTCGGACCAATCATCAAAATATTACTCTTTTGAAGCTCAACATCGCTTGCTCTGTCGTAATGTTTAATTCTTTTATAATGATTATAAACAGCAACCGATAAAATCTTCTTCGCCTGCTCCTGCCCTATAACATATTGGTCAAGAAATTCCTTAATTTCCTTCGGCTTCGGCAAATCCGAAGCATCCGAATAAACTGCAGGCATTGTGTCCAAAATCATATTGCAGGTTCCAACACATTCGTTGCATATATAAGCGCCCTGACCTAATATAAGCTTCTGCACATCATCCTCGGATTTACCGCAGAATGAACAATAATGCTTTTCCTTCTTATCCATAATGGCGTAAAATTCCTCCTAATAGCAATTATTTAGAGCTTCTCGGCATTATTACATCATCAATCAAGCCATAAGCCTTCGCTTCCTCTGCCGTCATAAAATTATCTCTTTCCGTGTCGTCGCATACTCTTTCATAAGTCTGACCCGTTTTCTCTGCTAAAATTTTATTCATTCTTTCCTTAGTTTTAACCAAATGCTTTGAATAAATTTCAATATCCGTAGTCTGACCGCTGAGTCCGCCTCCGCCAATCAGCGGCTGGTGTATCATAACCTCACTGTTTGGAAGCGCAAATCTCTTGCCCTTCTGACCCGCGGCAAGCAAAAACGCGCCCATGCTGGCAGCCATGCCGATACATATTGTTGACACATCGCATTTTATATACTGCATTGTGTCAAATATCGCCATTCCCGCGGTTATTGAACCGCCGGGGCTGTCAATATAAAACTGAATATCCTTATCCGGATCCTTCGATTCAAGATATAAAAGCTGCGCTACAACCAAGCTTGCAGTCGCGTCAGTCACCTGATCTGCAAGGAATATTATTCTGTCCTCCAATAGTCTGGAATAAATATCGTACGACCGTTCTCCTCTGTTGGTCTGTTCGACTACCATTGGTACTAAAGCCATATTTTCAAGTCCTTTCGGTTATTTATTTTACAACGGCGTTATTTACGAGCATATCTACAGTTTTCTGCATTGTAATCTCGTTCTTTATGCCATCCATTTCAGCATCATTAAGAAGCTCTTTAAGCTTATCAATCTCCATGTTATATTTCTTCGCCATATCTACAAGATGAAGCTCTGTTTCCTCGGGACCTGCCTCAATTCCCTCCGCCTTTGCAATAGCCTCGAGAACAAGCGAGCCTTCAAGCTGCTGTTTAGCCTGACCCTTAAACTGTTCTCTGAACGTCTCAGGAGTCTGACCCGTGTACTGCATATACATATCCAGATTCATGCCCTGATATGAAAGTCTCTGCGCAAAATCTCTTACGATATTGTCAATCTGAGCCTCCATCATAGCATCGGGGATTTCAAACTCGGCATTTTCGATTGCCTTTTCAATTACGGCGTTCTCCGTTTCAGCCTTAGCCTTATCCTCAGCCGCCTTTTCAAGCTTCTTTCTTGTGTCCTTCTTATATTCTTCAAGTGTATCAAATTCGCTTACCTCACTTGCAAAATCATCATCAAGCTCAGGTAATTCTCTTACCTTAATATCCTTTACCTTTACCTTAAACAGTGCAGGCTTACCTGCAAGCTCCTTAGAATGATATTCCTCGGGGAAGGTTACATTTACATCAACGTCAGCGTCAAGCTTAGCGCCTACAAGCTGTTCCTCAAATCCCGAAATAAACGTTCCCGAGCCAAGCTCAAGATCATAGTCCTCGCCCTTGCCGCCGTCAAACGGCTTATCATCGCAGAAGCCCTCAAAATCAATCGTTACAATATCACCGTTTTTAGCGGCTCTGTCTTCTACAGAAACAAGTCTTGCGTTTTTATTACGCGCAGCCTCAATGTCCTTGTCAACATCCTCATCTGTTACAGTATAGTCAATCTTTTCCACTTCTATACCTTTATATTCACCAAGCTTAACCTCTGGCTTTGTTGTAACAAGCGCAGTAAATACAACAGGCTCGCCCTTCTTTATTTCCTCAACGTCAATTTCAGGTCTTGCGACAACTTCTAATTCAGACTCCTTTACAGCCTGCTCATAAGCGTCGGGCAATACAAGGTTGATTGCGTCATCGTAAAAAACAGCCTCCGTATAATATTTTTCAACAATCGCCTTCGGGGCTTTTCCCTTTCTAAAGCCCGGAATATTGAATTTCTTTGCATTTTTTGCGTAAACCTTGTTAATTGCTTTTGCAAATTCCTCTGCGCTTACTTCAAATGTAAGCTTTACAAGATTTTTTTCTATTTGTTCCTTTTTCACTGATTTATATCCTCCTTTGAGATATGATTTTATATATCGTATATTATCACATAGCGTGTATTATAACACATTTTTTTTTACATTTCAACAGATTTTTTCAAATATTTATAAATTCGGTTATTTATACATATTTTCAGCTTTTCCGCCGAATTTTTCGTATGCTGTCTGAAGCTGCCTGTCCACAACAGTCTCAAGCTTTTCAAACTGCTCCTTAATTCTGACTTGTGTCGCAACATCCAGTATTCCTGACGGCGCAAGTCCTGCATGTTCCTGAAAATCCTTGATTGACGCTTTTGTTGCCTCATCAAAAACCGTATCGTCCGTTTCACCGTTATAATAGCCCAGAAGCTTCAATCTCTCTTTTGCGGCTTTTACTGCATCGGCATTCTGCCCGATTGAAAACCTGTTCTGAAAATCAAACTGCGTGTACGGCGACGCGTCAATCTGCTTTGTATAATTTTTTACATAAAAGTCCGGTTCAAGTCCGACGCCGTTAATTTCGTTGCCGTTTCTCGTCAGATACTGACCTGTTGTAAGTTTTATAATTACCGAGCCTTCGCCTATATTATAAAGCTGCTGGATTACAGCCTTACCGTAGGTTTGCTCGCCGAGCAGCACTCCTGCTCCTGAATCCTGAATTGCGCTTGCAAGAATTTCAGATGAACTTGCCGTATTGCCGTTTACAAGAGCAATAATTTCATAGGGTGCTTTTTCAAGCGTTGAATACTCTACATTATTATTTTTCTGGTCCCTGTATGAAACAGTTATTATTTTCCCCCTCGGAACAAGCTCTTTGGCTATGCTCGTTGCAGCATCAACCACTCCGCCGGGATTATCCCTCAAATCGAGAATAAGCTTTGTGACTCCGCTGTCATGAAAATTATTTATTATAGAATTAAATTCATTCAATGTATTTTTACCAAATGAAATTATATTTATATAGCCGATATTTCCCTCCAATATTCCGCCTGTAACGGTGCTTTGGCTGACCTCAACACGCTTAGCGGTTATTTCAACATCACCCGCTTCGCGCTGTACCGTCACATTAACGGTTGTATCAAGCTCACCTACCAGCAGATTTTGAACCTCCTCAATGGATTTTCCTACGACATTTGTCTCATTTACCTTTACAATTTTATCTCCGGGTAAAAATCCTGCTTTTTCAGCCGTTCCGCCCTTCTGAACAAAGCCTGTAATTTCAATGTACTGACCGTTTTTCTTAATCGTTATGCCTATGCCGTAAAAAGTTCTGTTTATTTGATTTATGTAATTTTTATATTCCTCAGCCGTAAAGAAATCGCTGTAAGGATCAAGACTTCTCAGAGTTGATTTTAAAAGCTCAGTGACCGCGTCCTCATTATCGGCAAGCATTTTTGAAATACCCATAAGCTTTATGTCTTCCTTGCTCAAATCCGATTTCAAATAATACTCCGAAACAAATTCGGCTATCTGGTCGAAAAATACGTATTCCTTACTTATTTCAATATCCTTTTCAGCAGAATTATTATCGGCAAGTACAGGCAGCGCAGATACCGTAAGTACAAACGCCGCCGTAATTAAAGCCGCTATTCTTTTAAGTTTCATTTAGATCACCTTTCTGTAACATCTATCGTAATATTGTTTTTATATTTATCACCCATAACACGAATTGTATAACAAATCATCAGCCTTCCTCCGCTGTCTGAAAAAGCTCTTACAATTTTCTCGGTTTTTATTTCCATAGGAATTGTACCATAAGGCGTATGGTATTCAAATTCCGTTTTCATATCCTTTTTATATGTCATAACCGAAGCGTTTTCTCCCCTTCGGTTTATTGTCACGGCTTTTTCATCAATTTTTATAAGCGTTGAGACTTTGCCGTTTTCCGTTTTATAGCGGATATAGATTTTATTATTTTTGATTGTGAAGCTGCCGTTGACCTCCTCGGTTATTGTATCGGTTTCACCGTCAATCGTCTGATTATTTATAACCGTTATTTTATATTTGTCGGTAGTTTCAGTATTTTTCAATGTCAACTTTATTCACCTGTCCGTTAATTTCGCGTTCAAGGAAAATTCCGCCCAATTCCTCAAAACTCGATATATCATCGCTTACATAGTATGTATATTGATTCCTATCGGGCTTTTCGCTGTGCGACATTTCATTGTCGAGCTTCTTTTTGAGGTACTTTGCAACCTCCGCGCCCGAATTTATGAGCGTTACGTCCTTTCCCATGTATTCGCCTATTACCTTTTCAAGCAGCGGATAATGTGTACAGCCCAAAATCAGAGTGTCAACGCCCTTGTTTTTGATTTCCTCAAGGTATTCCTCAACCACAAGGCGCGTCACGGGCGTGTCAAAATGACCATTTTCAACAAGCGGCACAAACAGCGGACACGCCTTTTCATAGACCTGCATACTGCCGTCATACTCATGTATCTGCTTTTCGTATTCACCGCTTTTTATTGTTCCCGATGTTCCTATAACGCCTATTTTTTTATTTTTTGTCGCCCGTACCGCGGCATAAACAGCCGCGTCGATAACCCCGACAATAGGAATGTCAAATTCGTCCTTTATCATAGGAAGCGCCGCAGAGGAAGCCGTTCCGCAGGCTATAACTATAACCTTAACGTCAAATGTTTTTAAAAACCGAATATCTCCGCGCGTATATTTTAAAATAGTATCTCTCGAGCGCGTACCGTAAGGTACTCTGCCTGTGTCGCCGAAATATATAATGCTCTCGTTCGGAAGTTCTTTCATTATTTGCTTTACCGCCGTAAGTCCGCCCAAGCCCGAGTCAAAAACTCCTATTTTTTTATTGTTCATTACTTCACTCTCTTTTCCGCCAGAGCTATAAGCTCGTCAAGCAATTCGCTGTAATGAAGTCCGACAGCATCCCAAAGCTTTGGATACATGCTGATATTTGTAAATCCCGGGAGCGTGTTAATCTCGTTTAATATTATTGAACCATCACTGTTTTTAACAAAGAAATCTACTCTTGAAAGTCCCTGTCCGTCAAGTGACTTAAACGCTGTAACCGCATACTCACGGATTTGTTCAATTGTTTCCTTAGGTAAATTGGCTGGAATTTGCAGCTTTGTTGAATTGTCGTTATACTTTGCGTCAAAGTCGTAAAATTCCACTGTAGGCATAATCTCGCCGACCGTCGCCGCCTTCGGATTTTCATTGCCGAGAACGGCGCACTCAACCTCATGACCGTCTATATTTTCCTCAACGAGGATTTTTCTGTCAAACTGTGCCGCATTGTTAAGCGCCGACATCAGTTCCTGTCTGTCATGAGCCTTGCCGACGCCCTTGGAAGAGCCTGTTCGCGCGGGCTTTACAAAGCACGGATAACCAAGCCTTTTCTCGATTTCGTCCGCTTTAATTTCAAAATCGTCGGAAGTGTTTACCACAACCCAATCCGCCTGCGGAATACCCGCGTTTTGGAACACAATTTTTGTTGAAGTCTTATCCATTGAATTTGCCGATGCCATAACTCCCATACCAACGTAAGGTATGGCGGACATCTCAAACAATCCCTGAATTGTTCCGTCCTCGCCGTATTCGCCGTGAAGCACGGGGAAAATAACGTCAATATGAATTTTTGAATATGTATCGCCGTCAAAAACAATTATCGCTTTATCTCCTGCGTCGGGCGACAATATCGCTTTCTTGTTCGATTTTTCCTTTTCCCAGTCACCGTTTTCGATTTTGGAATAATCACCCGAATACAATAGCCATTCGCCGTTTTTAGTTATTCCTACCGTTGTAATATTATATTTTTCCTTATTAAGATTATTCAAAATCGAGGTTACGGATTTTCTCGATATTTCATGCTCCGGCGATTTTCCGCCGAATATTACACATAAATTCTTTTTCATAGCCAAACCGTCAGCTCCCTTCACATAATGTACGCAGACCATACACATCATATATTATACAATTTTTATACTAAAAATTCAAGTCTTATCAATACAAAGTTCACAAAAAGTTTTTATTTTTTCAGCTTATTGAGTACATTTTGAAAATAATCGGGAATTTCGGAGGTCAAAATGATATGTTCATGCGTTTTGGGATGGATAAACCCGAGCGTCTTAGCATGAAGAAGCTGCCCAGCCAAATTAAATTTTTCTTTTTTTATGCCGTAGGTCTTATCTCCGACTATGCTGTGTCCCTCCGACGCAAAATGAACGCGTATCTGATGCGTTCTGCCTGTTTCAAGAGTGCATTCAACGAGTGTGTACTGTCCGAACCGTTCAAGTACCTTAAAATGCGTTATTGCCTCGCGTCCGCCGTGAACAATTGCCATTTTCTTCCTGTCATTCGGATGCCGCGCAATAGGCTTATCGATTGTTCCCTCGTCCTCTTTTATGTTGCCGTTTACAAGAGCTATATATTTTCTCAGCGGTTTTTGCGTTTTCCATTGTTCGGTAAGCGATAAATGTGCCTTATCATTTTTAGCGGCTATAATAAGTCCGGAAGTGTCCTTATCTATTCTATGCACAATCCCCGGCCGTATCACGCCGTTTATCGCTGACAGACTGCAATGAAAAAGAAGCGCGTTTACAAGCGTTCCCGTTTCGTTGCCGACAGACGGGTGAACGACCATTCCCTGCGGCTTATTTATCACGATTACGTCGCCGTCCTCATATACGATGTCAAGCGGAATATTTTCGGGCTGCGCTTCAATCAGCTGAGGCTCGGGTACGGAAATTTCAATTTCCTCGCCGCCCTTTATTTTGTAATTTTTATTAAGCGGTTTATTTTCGTATTGAACCAAACCATCCTCGCATAAATTTGCCGCGTAACTGCGTGAAATATCGCTGTTGTCGGCTATGAATTTATCAAGTCTTTCGCCCGCGTTTTCGGGCGCGGCATTAAGAATTATCGTCTGCATTTTTCTTTTTATCTTCCTTTTTATCAAACAGTATCTCATACAGCACAAGCAGAGCCGCGCCGATTACGATTGCCGTGTCGGCAATATTAAACACGGGAAAGCTTATAAATTCCGCATTTATAAAATCCACAACAAAACCGCGGAAAATCCTGTCAATAGCATTACCCAGTGCGCCCGAAAACATCAGCGCGAGAGATGTGCAAAGCAGCTTGTTTTTTGGTTTTTTCCAAATCCAGTAAGCGACAACACCAACGCAAAACAGGACTGATACAACGCTCAAAGCCGAAACGCGTCCCGACATCATGGAAAACGCCGCGCCTTCGTTTTTTACATAGGTAACGCTGAAAAGCCCCAAAATTGAAAACGCTGTTTCGCCGAGCGCGATATGCGACACGACAAGATATTTTACAGCTTGGTCGGCTATCACAATAAGCGCGGCTAATATTAAATAAATCATACTTATCTCCTTATATAATCTATCGCTTCGTAAATTTCTTTTTTGCTTACATCTTCTTTCTGCACAACTTCACCGATTGAAACGGGCATAACAAATTTCAGCGTATTCTGAACTTTCTTTTTATCATTCATCATAAAGGAATACACTGTATCGTTGTCGGGTATATCGCCGCGCGTATCAAAGCCGTAAAGCGACAGCGTATTTTCTATATCCGAAAGCTCCGCGTCCGTTATCATGCCGCGTTTGTTTGCGATATGTGCTGCGGCAATCATACCGAGCCCCACGCACTCGCCGTGCGTTTTACGGAAATTATAGGCAGACTCCGCGGCGTGACCTATCG